>JAYKJB010000126.1 GCA_035285325.1 Candidatus Sericytochromatia bacterium | reverse complement strand
CTGGGTCAGCTGCTGTGCGCCGGCCTGGGCCTGCTGCTCCGCGCCCCCCGACGCGAGCGCCCGCCCGCCGGCGATCCGGCCGTACGGCGGATCGCGCTGGTGAAATTCTGGGGCATGGGCTCGATCGTGCTGCTCGGCCCGGCGATCGCCCGACTGCGCGCGCGCCACCCGCAGGCCCGCATCACGCTGGTCACCCAGCGGGCCAACCAGGAGCTGGTGCGCCTGCTCGGCCAGGTCGACGACGGCCTCTACCTGGAGCTGGGCGCCGGGCCCGGGGGCTTTCTGCGCTCCCTGGCCCAGCTGGTGCTGGCGGTGCGCCAGGCCCGTTTCGACCTGTGGCTGGATGCCGAGTTTCTGACCCGTTTTTCTGCCCTGCTGACGGCGGTATCGGGCGCCCGCTGCCGGGTCGGCTTCCACGTGGCGGAGGTCTTCCGCGGCGGCTTCCACCACGTGCAGGCGCCCTTCAACCCCCACTGGCACATCGTGGAAAACTTTGCCGCGCTGGCCGACGGCGACCTCGTGGCACCCGCACCTCCGCCGGCCCTGCCTGCGCTGTTCCCCGCGGCGGAGGCGCAGGCCCGCCTGGAGGCAAAACTGGCTGCCCGAGGCGTGAGCGCCGGCAGGCCCGTGATCGTGGTCAATCCCAACGCCGGCGAACTGGCCCTGGAGCGGCGCTGGCCGATCGCGCGCTTCGCGGCGCTGGTCGAGCGCCTCCAGTCGCGGGTGGGCCTGCCGATCGTGCTGATCGGCGCCCCGGCCGAGCGCCGCTACGTGGCCGAACTGAAGGCCCAGCTGACGGACCCGGCAGCCGTCTGCGACCTGGCGGGCGAAACGACGCTGGACGAGCTGGTGGCCCTGTTTGCGCGGGCCGCCCTGGTGGTCAGCAACGACACGGGGCCGCTGCACCTGGCCTGCGCGGCGGGAGCCCCGACGGTGGCCTTGTTCGGGCCCGAAACGCCGGTGCTGTTCGGGCCGCGCAACCCGCGCCAGCGAACCGTCTACAAGCGGCTGGCCTGCAGCCCCTGCCTGACCGTGCACAACGGCCGCAGCGTGGCCTGCCCGTATGCCGTGACCCACTGCGTGGCGGACATCACCATGGAAGACGTGCTGGCCGCCGCCGAGTCCTTGCTGGCTGAGGTCGCTCCGTCGGCCTGATGGCGGCGGGTGAACCCCCAGAAAGATGACGGCAACGCGTCGCTGCGGGTCCGCTTGTCCAGCCTTGTGCCAGGCGCGAGCGACGCGAGGTGGGAAATGCCTGCCCTCCGGGTATGCGCCCCCTGCACGCCCGTAACCCCACTGCCCGGAGGTTCCCTGATGTCATCCCCATCCGACGCCGAGCGCCGCTTCACCCTGGTGGCCGCCTCCCTGATCGCGGACGCGCTGGTGCTGCCGGTGCACTGGATCTACGACCCGACGGCGATCGCCGCCCGCGGGCGCCGGACGGAACTCGAAGCCCCGGACGCAAGCAGCTACCACGGCGGGCAGCCAGCCGGCGGGCAGACCCACTACGGCCAGCAGGCCCTGACCTTGCTCGACGCCCTCGCGGCCAGTGGGGGACGCTTCGACCTCGGCGCCTTCGGGCGGGCCTGGCAACAGCTCTGGGCGGGTGAGCCGGGCTACCGAGACGGCGCCACGCGCCAGACCCTGGCCCACCTGGAAGCCGGGGTGGCCTGGCCGGAGGCAGGTTCCTCGTCGTCCGACTGGGGCGGCGCCTCGCGCTGCGCGGCCCTGGTGGCCGCGACGCTGGAGGAAGACGAGGAAACGGCCCTGAAGGCTGTCATGGCGCAGACGGAAGCGACCCATCGCGACCCCGTCGTGGTGGAGGCCGCGGCCTTCTGGACGCGCGCGGTGCGCCACGTCTGGCAAGGCGTGGCGGTGCCGGAGGCCCTCGCGCAGGCCGCCTCGGCCGACTACGCGATCCTGGCGGCCGCCGAGATGCTCGCCCGCGCCGAGGGCGCGGCCACGCAGGGGGCGGTGGCGGCCGTGCAGACCCTCGGAGCCGCCTGTGGGGTGCAAGGCGCGCTGCCGTCGACCATGGCGATCGCCCTGGCCCACCCGCAAGACCTGGAGACGGCCTTGATCGAGAACGCCATGGCCGGGGGGGACTCGGCCGCCCGTGGTCTCGCGCTGGGCATGCTACTCGGCGCAGCACCTGGCGCCGTGCTCCCGGCCCGCTGGCTGGCTGGCTGGCAAGCCCGTGCGCGTGTCGAGCAAGCGCTGATGGTGGCGCACGCTTGAGCTCGGACGTGCCGCGGGTCGGCGCCAGCGAGGGGCGCGCAGTGCGCTGCCGGGTTGAAGGCTGTTAACCCTGGCAGTCGGCGGGTAAGCAACCACCATGCGCCGATTCGCCCCGCCCGCCCCCGTGTTTCGTCGGTCCTTCGTCCTCGCGCTGGTGACCGCCGCGCTGCTGGGCTGCCAGCTGAGCTATCTGCGGGAGGTCCCGCAGGGCAGCGGACGCGTCAGCACCAAGGCCAAATCACCCCGCCCCGCCGAGAGCGCCAACCCGGAGGGCGGCGACTCGGCATTCGAGCAACTGAATGCGGCCGGCCAGCTGGCCCGGCTGCCCGCCAATGCGAGCCTGTTCGGCACCTTGAGGGCGCCCGCGCGGCTGCTGGGTGACCAGGCCGGTTCCCTGATCGCGAACAACGGCGGTTCGATCATCGCCAACAACGGGGGCACCCTCATCGCCAACAACGGGGGCAGTCTGCTCGAACGCACGCGCCTGTATGCCTTGCAGCAGGGCACCCCCTTGGAGCAGGTGCCGGTCGCCGGGGTGACGGTGGAACTGCGCGACGCGACCGGCCAGGCCGTCAAGGACGCCCAGGGCAAGGTCCTGACCACCACCACGGATGTGGCCGGCCGCTTCGCCTTTCAGGGCGCGCTGCCCGAACGCAACCTGATCGTGGTGGCGACCCTGCCGGGCGCACGTGGCACGATCCAGGCCGTCGCCACCAAGGATCGACGGCAGGAGAGCCTGACGGCCGACCTGATCAGCACCCTGACCACCGCCTACATCATGAAGACCTACGTCGCCTCCCAGGACGACCGCCAGAAGGTGCTCGACCGTCTGCCCGGCAGCGTGGAGCAGGAAACCCGGGCGATCGCCGAGACGGCCTTCGTGAAATCTGGCGCCAAGCTCCCGGACAAGCTGGACGAAACCTCGCTGGTGCAGGCCACCGAGGCGTTGCGCCGAGCGGACAGCACGCTCAACCAGCAACTTGAACGCGTGCGGCAACTGCTGATCGTGGCGGGACAGAGTAACCTGGGCGAGGGACGCAAGGCGGACACCGTCGGCTTTGCCGCCACCGACCACCTGAGGGAAGGGCCCGACGGGGCGATTTATTTTTTCGAGGGTCGCCTCTGGCGGGTCCGTCCCGATGGCATTCTCGAAACGGCCATGGGAGGTGGTGGCGTCGATCCCGACAGCGCCAACGGCAAACCGGCCGCCGAACTGGAACTGGGGGGGTCAGGCCTGTCCGGCGTCGATTTCGACGCGGCCGGTCGCCCGGTGGTGCTGTGCAGCGGCAACCTGATCGGCGTCGAGGCCAGTGGAACGGCCAAGATCCTGCATTATTTCCAGCGGGGCGAGGGCAATACCGACCTGATCGGCCGGGTCGGCGAAGCCTACTACGTCCTGCGCCGCACGCGACCGCGCGGCGACGCCGAACGGATCGAAATCCTGAAATTCACGCCGGGGCTACCGGTTGTCACGCTGGCCGACGTGCAGACGCCGCCCAACATGCGTTTCGGTGAGGCCGGCCTCGATCCGACCAAGGGGGTGCTGGTGAAGTTCTGGGACTTCAGCAAGCCCGAACAGTTCCAGTGGTACAACCTGCAGACGGGCGCCATGACGCCCTGGGACCCGGCCCTGGGGCGCACCGCAGACTTCAGCCCCGAACCGGTGCTGGATGTGCGCGGCAACGTGCTGTTCCGGAATCCGCAAGGGCGCCTGCGGGCCTGGCAGCCGGAAGGCACCGCCCCCCTGGCCTTCGACAACTGGGAGGGGTCTTGGAGCCAGGCGCTGCTCGCGCGCGACGGCAAGTCGATGCTGGTGGGCAGTCGGAGCCGGGTCTTCCGCGTCACGCCGGCGGCCAGGACGGCGATCGCCGGGGTTGACCCGGATGCCCAGATTTCGGGGCAGGCCGGCGACCTGGCCTTGCTCGACCCGATCGCCCTGACGGTCGCCACGGATGAGACGATCTGGCTGATCGACCGGGTTCGCGGCGGACTCATGCGCATCGACACGGCCAACCAGGTCCAGAGCGTCAAGCTGACCGGGACGACCTTCCGCGAGGACGAAGACTCGATCATGAAGTTCCCTCGCTTGAAGCCGGCGGCTGCGGGCGATGTCTACTTGGATGGCCGCCTGCAGGCGGGCTCCGGCATCCACCTGATTCGCAAGGACCAGACCACCGAGCGCCTGTATGCCTCGCCGGACCGCACCAACATCATTGACTTCGACCCCATGCCAGACGGCACCCTGCTGATCCTGCTCGAATCACGCGAAACCCCCCACCGCCTGGTCCGCCGCGCGCCGGACGGCACGGTCACGACCCTGTTCGAATCCAAGGTCGTGGTCAACACGGTGGCCAATTCCAACATCACCTACAACACCCACAACCCCGACCTCCGGGATTGTGACCTGGTCGCCGAACCTGACGGCAGTGCCTGGATCTGCGGCCGGGGGCAGCTGGCCAAATGGAGCGCGGCGAACGGCTATGCCGTCATCAAGAAAGCCGGTCACTTCCTGCGCACCGAAGACGGCAATGGAAACACGCCCCGCAAGGCCTTCACGCGAGGCCCGGATGGCGCGCTCTACTTCACCCCGGGTGATCCGGGCAACGGCTCCTGGAACCAGGTGCGGCGCTTCGATCCCAAGACCGGCAACGAAACCATGGTGGCCGGTAGCAAGGGCGGCATCTTCAATGGCACCACGGTCGATAACCGCCTGCAATTCCCGCACAGCCCGGCCTTCACGCCCTCGGGAGAACTGCTGTTCGTGGACGGCGGTGCTCGCCAGATCAAGCGCATCCCCAAGGACAAGCTGCTCGGCCTCGCGGCCGCCGGTTCAGACGACGACTAGCCTCGCGCTGATCGCGGCTTGCCGGCTCGGCTCCCTGTTCACAGGATGCGCCGGAAGTCGTGCGAGGGTCCCCGTTAGACCCCTAAACCTTAATCTTTTTTGAACCCAAAGGGGCGCAAGCGCGATCCGCACAGCCCGGACAATGAAACCATGCCCCAACCCGTGACCGCCCCGTCCCGCGCTCCACAGCTCCCCGCCGTGACGCCCTCCGCGGCGACGCCAGCCGCTCGCGCGGGCGAGCCGCCGGCCCCGCGGCGACGCTCCACGCTGCCGGCCTGGCTGGAGCTCAAGGCGCCGCCGGCCATCACGCTGCGTGCCGCCGCCGAGAAAGCCGAGCACCTGGCGCAGGCACTGGCCGCCAAGGGCGACCACCGGGCGATCTTTCCGGCCGTCTACGCCATGCAGATGCGCGACATGATCCAGGAACTGCGCGTGCCGGGGCGCTACCACGACCCGGACTGGATGGAGGCCCTGTCGCTCGACTTCGCCCAGCGCTACTTCGACACCTTCGAGGCCTACGAACGCGGCGATCGCCAGGCCGTGCCCCACAGCTGGCTGGTGGCGCTGGACCACGGCCGGGCGCGGAGCGCCCCGATCGTCAACAACTTGCTGCTCTCCATGAACGCCCACATCAACCACGACCTGCCCCTGAGCGTCGCGGCCGCCGGCATGGATCCCATCCATCACGTCGACTTCAAGCGCTTCAATGAGGCGCTCAAGCTGAATGTGGAGCGCGTCCAGGCGTTGCTGAGCAGCCAGTACCTGAACCCCAAATTCAACCTGGCGGACCGCGTCGACCGCCTGTTCGGCCCGCTCGACGAATGGGTCGCCGGCGGCATGATCGAGAACTGGCGGGCCCGCGCCTGGCTGAATGCCGCGGGCCTGTCCAACCGCGGCCGGGAAGCCTATGGCGTGGTGACACAGCGGGCCGACTGGAACGCCGATGTGATCCACCGCCTCGGTCGTCTGGTGCCGGCCAGCTGGGCCCGCCGCGGGCTGATCTGAAGCCCGCTTCAAGCCGGAACGGCCATCCAGCGCGCTCAGTCCTCCAGCGTCGGGCTGAATTCGGGCGCCGAAAGGTCCACCGGGGGCGTCCAGGGGACCACCAGCTGGCGTCGCTCGACCCGCTTGGGGGCGCGTTCGCTGGCATGGCGAGGCAGGGCGAGAAAGCGCGCCTGCGCATGCCAACCTTCCGCCCCTGACTCCGCCTGGCGGCGAACATAGGTGCCATCAGGCGTCAGTTCGCGCATCTTGACCGTGTCGGCGAATTGCGTATCGAGCAGGGCCCGCAAGCGCTCCCGGATGTCCGGCTGCAGGATCGGCACGAGCAGTTCGACCCGGTGATCCATGTTGCGACGGCGCCAGTCGGCACTGGAAATGTAATAGCGCTCCTCCCCCCCGTGGCGGAAGTGGAAGATCCGGCAGTGTTCCAGGAAGCGTCCGACCATGCTGAAGACGCGGATGTGTTCGGAAAGGCCCGGCACCCCCGGGCGCAGGGCGCAGATGCCACGGATCAGCAGGTCGATGCGGACGCCGGCCTGAGAGGCCGCGTACAGGGCGTTGATCAGGACCATGTCGGTCAGGGCGTTCATCTGCAAGCGGATGTAGCCGGGCTGGCTCGGGGTGTGGCGCCGCACCTCTTCGTGGACGAGGTCGAGCAGGGTCTCGCGCAGGCGTTCCGGCGCCAGCGCCAGTTGCTGATAGTGGGGCACCTCGGCATAGCCGCTCAGGTGGTTGAAGCTGTGCGAGGCATCCGCCCCCATCTCGTCATTGGCCGTGAACAGGCCCACATCGGTGTAGACTCGGGCCGTCTGGTCGTTGTAATTGCCCGTCCCGAAATGCATGTAGCGCTTGATCGTGCCGCCTTCACGGCGCACCACCAAGGTCACCTTGCAGTGCGTTTTCAGGCCCACCAGGCCATAGATGACGTGGCAGCCGGCCTCTTCCAGGCGCTTGGCCCAGGCGATGTTGTTTTCCTCGTCGAACCGCGCCTTCAGCTCCACCAGCACCGTCACCTGCTTGCCCATCTCGGCGGCACGCGCCAGCGCCGCCACCACCGGCGAGCTGCCGCTGACACGGTAGAGCGTCTGCTTGATGGCCAGCACGCCGGGGTCCTCGGCCGCCTCGCGGATGAAGTGCAGCACCGACTCGAACGACTCGTAGGGATGGTGCACCAGGATGTCCTGCCGGGCGATCGCCTCGAAAATGCTCGACACGCCGCCAAAAGCGCTGGGCAGAACCGGCTTGAGCTCATCGAAGCGCAGGTCCTCGTAACCCGCAATGGCCGAGAAGCTCATCAAGAAGGTCGGGTCGAGCGGGCCGGAGACCCGGTAAATGTCGCGCGGTTCGACCTCGAGGGCGTCCAGCAGGAAGGCCTCCAGTTCCGGGGACATGGCCGCGGCAATTTCGAGGCGCACCGGTTCGCCCTTGCGCCGCTTCTTGAGCTCGGCCTGGATGGCCTCGAGCAGGTCCTCGGCCCCGCTCTCGTCGACCGACAGGTCGGCCTTGCGGGTGATGCGGAACGGGGCGCTGGAAAGCACGTCGTAGCCGGCAAACAGGGTGTGCAGGTAGCGCTGGATCACGTCCTCGAGCAGGATGAAATCGTCCACGTCGGGATCGCTGCGCAGCGTGATCGTGCGCGGCAGCCCCGGCGGCACCTGCACCACGGCGAAGACCGGCTCCGCCCCGAGGCCCTGGCGGCGCAGCATGACCGCCAGGTTCAGGCGCTTGTTCGCCAGCAGGGGAAAGGGGCGACTGGCATCCACCGCCATGGGGGTCAAGACCGGCTGAATCTGCTGCAGGAAATGGGCCTCGACCGCCTGCGCGTAAGCCGGCGGCAGGGCCTCCGGCGTGAAGAAGCGGATGCCCTCGGCTTCGAGCCGCGGCAACAGGTCCTGCTGCAGGATCTCGTAGAGCAGGGCCACCTGCTGATGAGTGCGCTGGGAAACGGCCTGCAAGCGCTCGTTGGCCCGTGCGTGGGGCACGTTCTCGCGGCGTTTGTGACCCGGGCGGGTCAGTTCGCGCAACTGGGCCACCCGCACGGCGAAGAACTCGTCGAGGTTGGAGGCGGCGATCGCCGCAAACTTGACGCGTTCGAGCAGCGGGTTGGCCGGGTCGGTGGCCTCCTCGATGACGCGCTCGTTGAAGGCCAGCCAGCTCAGCTCCTCATCCAGGTACCAGCTGGCGGCGTCGGCATCGGCGGGCGTCATGGCTCAGGCACCACGCGCACACTGGCCTCACCGCAGACGAACTCCCACTCAAGCTGCCACCATTGCGCGGCCCACTGGCCCTTGCGCGCCAGGTGGGGCTGCAGGAAGGCCAGATCGACCCCGCCGAGCAGCACCGTCACCCGGCGATGGTCGGCATCGAGGCGCACGTCGTGGACCTCGGCCAGCTGCCGGTGGTCGCGGTCGAGCACGTCCGCCAGGCGCAGCAGGGCGGCCCCGGCGCGAAGACGCGCGCGCTGCGGACGCTCGAACTCCGACAAGCCCAGGCGCTTGCGCTTGCGATGGTTCAAGGCCAGGGCCGCCACCTGGACCCGCAGCGGCGTGTGCCAGGCCGCCAGCCCTTCGTCGTGCAAAATGGCGTAGTGGCTGTGGCGGTGGTGCTGGTCGGCGCCTTGAAAATGCCCCAGATCATGCAAAAAGCCGGCTGCCACCAGCGGCACGCGCTCGGCTTCGTCGAGGCCATGGATGGGCGCGGCAGCGGTGAACAGACGATCGCACAGGCGCGCGACCTTCTCGGCGTGGGCCGCATGCACGCGGTAGCGGGCCACCATGCGGCGACAGTCGTCCAGCCAATCCGGCGGCGCGCCCCACCCGTCCATCAGCGTGTCAGCTCCTCGACCACCCGGGCCTGCAACGTCACGGGCTCTTTCAGGATCTTACCCAGGCGCGCCAGGGGTTCATCGAGCAGCGTGAATTCCAGGCGGTCCGGCTGATCACAGGAGACGGCCAGCGACCAGCCGTCGCGGCCCCGCAACAGGGCCACGTCTCGCACCACCTGATTGCGCGTGCGATCGAGGGCCTCCGCCACCAGCAGGATCGCGCCCAGGCACTCCAACCCCGGACCGGCCGCCGGGGGGATCAGGCTCTCGAGCGTGGCCAGGTCCAGTTTGAGCTGTTTGGGGCTGCGGAACGAGGCCACCAGAGCCGCCTTCGCGCGTTCCACCGAACTGAGCGCCGGCAAGGCCGAGCGCAGCACCATCGGGAAGGTGATGCCCTCGAAGCCGGCCTGCCCCACAATCCGACCGGATTCCCGCAGCAAGGCGGCCACTTCGAGAATCTCCCGCGCGCCCGGCACCTTGGCCAGCCGAGGCGAGGCGGCCAGCCCATCGTACAGGCGCAGGGCCAGCTGGCGGACGTGGCGCACGTGCCGGAGCTGGCCGCCACAGGCCACCAACAGCCGCTCCGCGCCCCGCACGGCCATGGTCTCGGGCTCCGGCACGCCCCGCACGGCCCGCAGCCGCTCGTACATCAGGCCCTCGCGCAAGCCCGAACCACAGGCCACCAGCCAGTCGCGCTGCCCCCCCAGGATCGCCGAAAAGACGGCCAGGGCCACCGGCAGCAACTCCAGGCGCTCCTTCGGAATTTCCAGCATCTCGGCACGCTCTGCGGGCGACTTCGAGGCCAGCTCGCGCAGCAAGTTCGCCAGCGCGGGGGCCGGCACATGGTGTTGCTGGATGCCCACCTGGGAGGCCACCCGACGGCCCATATGGACGCGGGCCACACTGCGCGCGGAGCCCCCGAGCGCCACCAGGGGGCCTTGCCCCTCCTGGATCCAGGGGTGAGGCGCCAGGGCCTCTTCCAGAAAGGCCTGCAGCTGAAAGATGCCGGCCGCCTCGTCGGGGCCGCCCAGAAAGCGCTGGGTCAGGTTGACCGCTCCGAACGGCAAGCTGATCGATTGAACCAGGCGGCGGGCCCGCACCTGGGAAATTTCCACGCTGGCCCCGCCCAGATCCACCACCAGGGCTTCCTCGAAGGGGGTGGTTTCCAGCATGCCCAGCACGCCGTAGCGAGCCTCTTCCTCCCCGCTCAGCAGCCGGATCGGCCAGCCGAGCGCCGTTTCTCCTGCCGCGAGCACCGCCGCCCCATTGAGCGCCTGACGGAAGACAGCCGTGGCCACGGCCGTGACTTCCTCGACCGCCCAGGCGGAAAAGAGGGCGCGAAACTGCCGCAACACGCCATGAAACTCGGCCACGGCGGCCGGCCCGAGCGAGCCGTCCGGCTCCAGGCGTCCGCCCAGACGCAGGCTGCGCTTGATGTTCTCCACCTCGCGCAGGTCGCCATGGCTGTCCACCCGGTAAATCACCGCCCGGACGGAGTTGGAGCCCAGATCGACCACGCCCTGGTGACTGCGTGCGACCGGCCCCTCGGCGATCGGGACCCCGCTGGAAACCACCGCTGACCCTCCTCGAAATCGTTCAGGCGTGATGCTCACCGCCCAGCCGCCAGTGTACCGCAAGACGCGGCGCGGGTTCCAGGCAAACAGGCAGCCTCACGGCGCGTGATTCTGCTCTTCGAGGCGCTGCAAGGCCACCCGACGGGGAGCCTGATTGGCGTCCTGGGCGACCCACCAGGTATAGCCGGTCACGGCCGCCACGCCCCCCAGCAACCCCCCGTACAGGGCGGGCGTCTCGGGGCCGTCGGCCGGGCGCCCGAACACGATCAAGGAGGCCAGTTGAGCCCCCAACCAGGTCCCACCGGCCGCCACCGGATAGCCCAGCGCCCCCAGCCCGAGGCCTCGCGAGGTGTCTCCCGCGACCAGGTGACCGGAGGCCAAACTGAAGGGAAAGGCCAGCGGCGGGGCCAGCAGGATGGCCGGATGGAGCAGCACACCGGGCGGCGGCAGCGTGGTCAGGACGTAAAACCCGATCAGGCCGCCCCCGAATACCAGGCTGGTGGTCGCGACGGTCAGCGCCGCCGGGGCCAGCTGGCGCGGGGGCGCCGGCGTCTCGGCCACGGCGGGAGGGGCCGCCAGCGAGAGGGGCAAGCTGCAGGCGAGGAACGCGAGTGTGAGCGTGCGAGCGGAGGCAGACAAGAGCACCACTTCCAGAAGCCGGGGACCCCCTACCGCTGGGTGCTTACCCGCACGAGCCGGGCGGCAAACGCCGCGCCGACGCGACGCTCCCTGGCATTCGGACTGGCCGGGGCAAAGAAGGGCCTCGCGCGCCACGGCCGTGACGTCAGAGCGAGCTCCCCCCTTGACTATTTTGTTCTACGTAGAACATTATGGGTCATCCCATCCGCGAGCACCGTCCCGGTCCCGCTGCATTCAGGAGGTCAATCCCCCATGTCAATTCGCCCCTACCTGGCAGCCACCCTGGGCGCACTGCTGCTGACGGCCACCCCGGCCATGGCCGCCACGCGCAGCTATGTGGTCGAACAGGATATGCACAGCGTCAACGAGGTCAGCTTCACCTCGAAGGCGGCCATCGTCAAATTTGTCGGCCGGACCGCCAAATTCGAAGGTGAAGCGCAAATCGATCCCAGCAATCCAGCCAAAGCCTCAGGCAAGGTGATCGTCGACTTGCCGAGTCTGGACACGGGCATCAGCCTGCGCAACGAGCACATGCGCGGCGCGCTTGAAACGGAGAAGTTTCCCAAAGCCGTGTTTGCCTTCGACGGGATTCGGGTTCCCGGCAATCGGCTGCCTGCCGACAAGCCCGTCACCGGTATGGCGACGGGCAGCATGACCATCCACGGCGTGACGAAGAAAATCACCGTGCCGGTGGAACTGACCCTGCTGCCGCAGCAAGATGCGAGCTACCGGGCGGGAGACTGGGTTCACGTCACCTCGCAATTCAAGCTCAAGGTGACGGACTACGGGGTTCAGTTGCCCAAGGGGGTCTTCGGTCTGAAGGTCGCCGAGGACATGGACATGCTGATCGACGGCATGGCCAAGGCGCGCTGAGGCGACCCGCTCAGGGCACGCGCAGGCGCAGGATCTGCGGTGGCGTGGCATCCCCGGGGTAGACGATCCGCACGCGGGCATTCAACGTCGCCCCGGGGGGCAACTCCAGGCTGCCGATGCGCCCGCTCGATTCGGGCCGCAGGTTGAGCCGCGTGACCTGGCGATGGGTCTTGCCCGCGGCGTCCTGCCAGCTCAGCTCGACCGGACCGGAAAAGGCCAGCGGCATGCCGGGGGTGGGCTTGGGGCTGTCCAGCAGCAGCTCGACCCGGCGGGTCCGGTCACTGTCGTTGCGCAGGGGCAGGGCCAGCTCGTAGGAGATGCCGTAGTTGCCGTGGGCGGCGTAGGCGGCATCCGGCAGGCGCTGCGAGACCGGCGCGGTCTGGTCCTGGCCGGTGCCGAGCAGATGACCGCGCTTGGTCACGATCGGCCAGGCCAGCTCCAGCGGGCGCGCCCCGAGGACGACGGCCTGGCCGTCCGGGCGGTTCGAGAGCGTGCCCTGCCAGCGCGCGCCTTCCTGAATGCCGGCGACACGGCCGAAGATGAAGCGCGAGGAGCTCTCCCCGGGCTTGGTGGGCGCCAGGTCCTTGGGGTTGCGAGCGGCCAGCCGATTGGCCTCCAGCACCTGCCGGGCCCGCCGGGCATCCAGCGGGGCCTGGTCGAAGACCACCGCCGCCCGCACCGGCCCATCGCTCGACAATTCCCACTTGCTGCTGGCCACCATCCAGGGGTCCAGGCGCCGGGAGTCCAGCACGAAGGTTTGACCGGGCGCAATCACGATCTGCGTTTCGGGGCGCTGACGCTCGCCGTTGATGATCGCTTCCGCCACCGCCGGCCCGGGGCCGCTGGTCGCGTCCCGGTCGCGGGCTGCCAGCTTGAGCAGGCCATCGGCCGCGCGCGGCAAGTGGAAGAACAGGCCGTAAAAGCCGGTCCGCAGCGCGGAAGGCCCCAGCTTGACCGTCACCGGGCGATCGCCCTGATTCACCAGCACGATGCCCTGATGCACGCGCTTGCCGGTTCCGTTGACGTGGTGGGTAAAAATCTCGAAGGGACCCGTGAAGGCGCGGTCAAGGTGGGCAGGGCCGACACCGCACAGACTGGACAGGGCGATGCCGGGACCTTTGACGATCTCCGGGTGGTTCGAGTTGAACACCGGCGTGGCGTCGAGGCCGCCGGGCAGGGCCTGGATCCGGGCACTCTGCGGCGCGCGGTCGCGGGCGGCGAGCGCCGCGACGTGGAGGGGGCGAGAAGCCAGGGAAGCGGGAGCGGGAAGGCTGGTAGGGCGTGGCGCGATGACCATGACGCGACAAACCTTTCTAGGCACCGGGGCGCAACGGGGGATGAACACCTCTGTCGTCGGGGCGAGTCGTTCCAACCAGGTTTCAACCAAGGCAAAAAAGGGTAAAGTTATAGTTAAACAAGCCCCTGCCTGAACCAGCCGAGACCCGTCGGTGATTCAATCGCCAATTTAATCTTTTCTTAATCTAAACTTGGCGATCCTGGAACGTTTTGGGAACCATTTTCGAAGACAACCCCCCCTACCAGGTTGTAACCTTCCTGTTAACTCAGTAGAGGAGTGCGCGCGATGTCGCTGCGAATCAACGGCTCGAACGGTCCGCAACCCAGTCAGCGTCCCCAGGCAGCCCCTGGCCCGGAGGCGTCGAGTCAACCTGCGCGGGCGGGTGACTCGCTTCAGCTCACCACGGGCCTGAACGGCGTGCTGCCCCTGCCCGGGGGCCTCGACCAGGTGCCCGTGCTGAACTCGAATCATCCCGAAATCATCGTGGGGCCCGGGATCGCCGTTTCCACGCTCCCCGGTGGCGGCCCTCATCTCGACTACGCCTTCCGCGGCCCCTTCGAAGTGTTCACGCATCACCAGAACCGCTCGACCCAGAACCTGTTCCAGGCCCTGGTGCTGCACAACCCGGGCAAGGAACCCGTCACGGTCAAGGTCGGTCCGTCGGCCGCGTCGTTCACCGATGCGGCGCCCTACCGCGACCACGGGCCGGCGCCCGTGCCCGATCCCTGGGGCTGGCGCTCCAGCGGCCCCGGAGACGTGACGGCCAGCAAGTTCCTGCGCGGGGAGCGGGCCATCCTGCCCGAGACGATCACCTTGAAACCCGGCGAAACCCGCGTCGTGCACACCCAGATCATTCCGCCCAAGAACGAGGCCACCGGACAGTTCCGTTTCAGCGCCGACGGTCCCGTCCATGGCGCCGTGGTGATCGAAGACAAGGTGCCCACCAACGCCAACGTGAAGGCGCGCCTGGAGGCCGGCAAGCTGCTCCAGCGCAACCCCGACGACAAGATCCCCACGCCGCCTGGCGCCCCTGGCCAGCTGATCTTCGGACGCGTGGCCGGCGTGCAGACCGGTGCGGCCTGGCGGGCCACGGCCACCAACGACGAGGCCGGCAAGGCCTTCCGCGTCACGGAGGAGGCCCAGAGCCGCAGCTACCTGATCGTCGGCAAGCGGAGCAACACGCTCGGCACAGGGCAGGACCACGCCGCCCCGCTGGCCCGCCGCTACGACGACACGGCCTATGCGGCCCACGGCAACTACGGCGTCACCTACGAGGTGGACCTGCCCCTGCGCAACGACGCCAAAACCGACCGTGAGATCCGCCTGCACTTCGACTCGCCCGGGACGCCGTTGCCACTCAGCCGGGTCTTCCGCGGGCCGATCGCGGTCGACGTGACCGACGCGCAGGGACGCACCAAGACCCACATCGTGCATGTCAGCCAGAAAGCAGGGGAAATGGGCGAGGTGCCCCTGTTCAGCCTGAAGCTGAAGCCCGGCGAGGCCCGTGCCGTCAAGGTGCGCCTGGTCTACCCGGCCAACTCCACGCCCCCGCATGCCCTGCGCATCGAGACCGGCACGGAAACCCCCATGGTGCAGCGCGTGTTCGACACCTTCCGCTCGTGGTTCGGTCAGTGATCGCTCGCCAGCTGCTTTTCGGATTGCTCTGCGCCGGTGTGGCAACCACCGCCGCATGCGGCCGCCTGCCCGGCACCAAACCCGAGCCGCTGCCGAGCGTCTCGCCCGTCCCCCCGGGCAGCCCGGGCGCGCCCAGCAATCCGGGGGCCCCGCTTCCCTCGCTGGGTCCCCTGCCCGACGGGCAGGCCCTCTTGAAGGCCGTGCGCGCCAAGGTCGCGAATACCCCAGGCGTCGACGTCGAGGTCAAGGCCGCTTCTAGCGGCCACTATTACGGCGGCAAGAAGGTGGCCGAGCTGCGCTCGAGCAGCAGCCGCTCGCGCATGCTCTGGGGGGCTCCCGGCAAGCTGCGGGCCCAGGTGCTGGAGAGCACCACGCCCCTGCTGGCCGGCTCGACCCTGGTGATGCTGTCGCCCGATCAGCTGAAGGTCAAGGCCGGTGGGGCGCTCGGGCTCATTCCGATCAGCATGAAGTCGAGTGACACGCGCCTGATGACCAACCGCAACCACTACTTCACGGACAACCACCCCGTGGCCCACCTGAAACGCCTGACCGCCGAGGGGGCCAGCTGGAAAGGGGTCGCGCCGCTGCCCGTCGCCCCCAGCGCCGCCTGGGTCGAGATCAGTGGGGTGCGACGCCTCGACAAGGACCTCACGCGGGAATTGCTGGCGCTGGACCCCAAGACCCTGCAGCCCAAAGCGATGGCCATGATGGAAGGCGACAAGTCGGTGGTTACCTTCCAGTTCCTGAAATTCCTCTGGGACGCGGTGCCGAACCCGAACGCCTTCAAGCTGTAAGGCCGTCTCTCCTCACCCTGAAGGCAAATCGGCTGCATCGCGAACCAACCCGCGCCTTGACCCGGGGAAACCCGAGCCGAACGCCGGCCAATACCGCGCCGCGCTCATCGCGGTGGTCAGGTGACGAGGCGCAGCGTGACCTGGCGATCGTGGTCCTTGCGTTCACGCCAGTGGAGCGTCCAGGGGCCTGCTTCAGTCTCAAAACGCACGTAGACCGGCTGTCCGGCCCGTGCGGTGAAGCGCACCAGGCGTTCGGAACCCACGCGCAGCAGGGCCACGCGGCGACCCTGCACGAACGCCCGCAAGGGCACGAGGGGCTGCTCGGCACGGCTGCGCGGCGTACGACTGGTCACCGTCACCCCGTCCGCCAGCGCGAAGGACTGGCTTGGCCCGGCGAAGACGCGCAGCACACGCTGGTTGGCATAGGCCTCGCGCCCGGGAACGGCGGGATCGGCAGATGGCAAGGTGGTCATGATGCCGGGTGGCAGCAGGGGCAAAATGGCCCCCGCGCGGGCGAAAACGGGCAGGGCATCCAGCGGCGCCGGCACTCGCAGCCACTGCCCCCCGCTGACCCGACGCCCGCTCCACCAGTCATACCAGCTGCCCTCGGGCAGCCAGACCTGTCGCTCGCGGGCACCTTCGGTGAAAATCGGTGCAACCAGCAGGTCCGGGCCCAGCATGTAGGCGTCGTCGATGCCGCGGGCCGTGCGGTCTTCGGGAAAGGCCAGCATCAGATGCCGCATGGCCGGCAGGCCCGTCTCGACGGCCTGCCGGACGACGGCCTGCCGGTAGGGCAACAGGTCCATGTGGGCCCGCGCATATCGACGGTGCAGGGCCGTCGTCTCGGCGTCGGAAAAGATGTGCCAGTTGCGACTCGGCTTCTGCCCGCTGTGGCTGCGCATGAAGGTGCTGAAGGCGCCAAAAGCCACCCAACGACTGTACAGCTCCTTGGTGACGCCGCGTTCTCCCAGGGTCGCGAAGCCGGCCACGTCGTGGGTCATGAGGGGAATGCCCGACAGCCCGGCCGAGAGAATGGCACGCAAGGCGGTGGGAAAGCCGTCGTCCTCGCCCCAGTCGGTGTTCTGATCGCCGGCCCACATGTAGGTGGCCTGGCGCGCCGCCGCGGTCCAGCCGGCCCGGGTGTAAAAGAGGAAGTCGCCATCGGGCCGGGCCCGCTCCCAGAAGCTGCGATGCAGCGCAGCCCAGAGATCCGGGTAGCGATTGTGCTGGGCCCAACCGGTCGAGCCGTCGGCAAAGCGCGCATCCGGCGGCACCCACTCACCGAAGTCCACCATCGCGCCGTCAAAGCCCTGCCGTGCGAAATCCGTCAGGCGGTCAAAGGCCCACTGGCGCGCGCCCGCGTGGGTCGGGTCGAGGTGTCCCAGCCAGCCATAGGGGCCCAGGGAAAACTGCGGCCGGCCCTCCGGATCGCGCAGGGCATAGCCGGAATTCAAGGGCAGCTGGGCATGCGGGTCGGCCTGCGAGAGAAACGGATTGAAATAACCCAGCGACTTGAAGCCGGCCGTCTCCAGCTCCCGGTTCAGCGACGCCAGTTCGGAATAGTGGCGTTCATCGGGCACCCAGCGCCCCCAGGGCAGATGGGTCAAGCCTGGCAGCGGGCCCGTTTCCAGGCCCACCCAATCTTCGAACCAGAGGGCGGAGGCCGGTACGCCGTGCTGGCGCAGCAAGCGGGCCTTCTCGCGCACCGCCTGGCTGCCGCCCTTGCCCCATTCGGTCGGCGCAAAGGCCCATTCCGGAGGCATGTGGGGGCGCCCGACCCGGGCCGTGTAGGCGGCCAGCACCTGGGCCGGCTCAGGTGCCACGTCGATCGTGAGGGCCAGATGACCGCTGTCGATCTCCGCTCCGAGCTGCTCGGCGCGTTGCGTCCCGACATCCCACACCGAGCGCTCGGCCCCGTCGATCGCCAGACCGAAACCGGCCGGACTCAGGCAGAACGGCACCGGCACGTGCGAGGCCGTCGGAAAGTTCGACACGCCGAAGAAGGGGCGCTCGGACTTGCCGTTGCCGCCCTCCTGCACCCAGTTTTCGACCAGGCGCCCGGCCTGCGTGCAGGCGTTGGTGCGGGCGCCGAAACCATACAGGGGCAGCGCGGGGTCCCGGCGCAGGCGGGCCTGCAGGCGGGTGGCCCGGGCATCACAGGCGTCAGCTTCGATGCGAAAACCCGATGGGCCCGACGCCTGGAAGCGCAGGCGCACGGCCCCCGGCTGATCAGGGGCACCCAGCTGAACGCGCAGCGCGCCATCGCGGGTGCGCTCCAGCCGGACCGGCCCCGCGGGCAGCGCCTGCCAGCGCGGCTCGGGCACGGCGAAACGAAAGGTGCCGAAAAAATGAGTCGCCTGGGTGCGGCCGAAGCCCACCTGCCAGGGCGCCTCCGAGGACGACAGCAGGCGCTTGCCCCCCGGTGCCGAGATGGCCCAGGCCCCACTGGCATCGACAAGGAGACGGTAGCCGTTGGGCGTCATTCGCGACCACGACACGATGGCCGCCTCGGCCGGGCAGGCCACTCCCCACACGCCGACCCCGATCGCGAACCCGCACACGATTTGCTTCACGTCATCCTCCTCGCCCCCCTATACCCGCTTCCCCGGGTCAAAATGAAACGCTGCGAAACCCCGTCGAGCAGGAAGTCGGTGATTGCCCAGCGTGCGTCAACCGCGGGCCGGTGATCGGTGGAGCCCGGCCCGGCACCAGGGTCGGCCCCTCACCGACGGCCCCCCACGATTCGACCTCAAGATCAGGTTATGTAGCCCGCGCATGCGGACCGTTGGCGGGTAAAAAGACAGCAGACGCGCCGGCGGCGCCCGAGGACCTCGCATGACCCGCATCGGTTTCCACGCGCTCCTGGCGCTCTCGCTGGCCCTCTCGGCCTGTAACACGCGCGCAAGCACGCAGACCAAGCCCAATGGCGCCGCGTCGGCCAAACCCGCCGCAGGCAGCAACGGGAGCGGCAAAAATCCGTCCTCGGTCGTGGAGGCGCCCAAAAGTCTGGCGGCCGGGCTCGACAGCAGCTTGAAGCGCCTGGTGGACCAGGGCATCGCGCGCACCATCACCGGCAAGGTCAAGCTGGTCAGCGACGCCGGAGGTTCACTCGTCAGCGATGCCGGCGGTTCACTCGTCAGCGATGCGGGCGGCTCGCTGGTGTCGCCGGAATCCGGGCGCATCCTCAGCAACAACAGCGGCGGCCTGATCGGCAACAACAGTGCCGGGCTGGTCAGCAACAATGGCGGGGGGCTGATCAGCAACAACAGCGGCGGCCTGATCGGCAAGACCAAGTTCTTCCGGCTGTTCGCGCAGAGCGTGGTGGCGGAGGACCTCCTGGCCGATGCGCTCGTGGAGGTCTTCGACGCCAGTGGCAAGGTCCTCACCGATGCCGCCGGCAACCCGCTGCAGGTGCTCAGCGACAAGCAAGGCCGTTTCACCCTGGAAACCAGGCTGCCGAACGACAACCTGATTCTGCGCGTCAAGCTCAACAACAAGCTGGGCGGGGCCGAGGGCGAACTGCGCGCCATGGTCGCCACCAAGGGCAGTTCCGGGACCCTGGCGCTCGACATCGACACCTCGGCAACGCTGGCGGCCAATTACGTCTTCGACCAGTACGTCAAAGGCCAGCAAGGCGTCTTCAATCGCCTGCCGGCCGACGCCAACCGCGACCTGCGCAACGAGGTCGAAAAGGCGCGTGCCCTGCTGCCCGTGCAGGTGCCCTCCTATGCCCCGGCCACCATGGTCGGGACCATCGGCAGCCTGCGTCAGCAGGCCAAGCCGCTCGACACGACCCTGGAGCGCGTGAAGGCCCTGTTGCTGGTGGGGCAGGAAAACCTGGGCCAGGGCCTCAAGGCCACCGAGGTGCCGCTGGCTCTGCCAGTCGCGGTGGCGCGCGATGCGGCCGGCAACACCTACATTGCCGAAAGCGTGGCCGGACGCATCCGCAAGGTCACGCCGGAGGGCACCATCAGCGTGCTGGCAGGCGATAACCTGACGGGCAAGGTGCAAGACGGGGCCAAGGCGGCCGACGTGACCTTCGAAACCATCAGTGACATGGCCGTGGAAGCCGACGGCAGCCTGCTGGTGGTGGAACGCAGTGTCCACCGGCTGGTGCGACTGACGCCCGATGGACGCGTCCAGATCGTGGCCGGCACCGGCACCGCCGGCACGGAAGGCGAGGGCGGCCCCGCCAAGCAGGCCGCTCTGGCGGGCCCGACCGGGGTGTGTGTGGCCACGAACGGCACGATTTACCTGACGGAAGAAAACCCCAGCGCGCCCACCCAAAGCCGGGTGCTCGCGATTGGCAAAGACGGCATCCTGCGCGCGGTGTCCTTGCGCCAGGAAACCTTGAGCGGGAAGCGCGAAGGGCCCTTCAACGGCGTGACGATGACCCCGGACGGAGCCCTGTGGGTCACCACCACGGGTGCGGAGGCGAAGGTGCTGCGCTGGGCGGCTGGCAGCGAGATGGCCGAGATGGTCGCCCGCAAACTGAACCTGGGTTATAACACGCGCTTGCTGGCCGCCCCGGACAACGGCGTTTACGTGACGGAATCCGGCGGCGATCGCCTGCTGAAACTGATGCCGGATGGCACGCTGAAAAAACTGACAGGCCCCGGCGAACCCGGAGAGTTGCGCAACGAGGGCGCCCTGTTCCAGAGCCTGGAAGCTGAAGCGGCCATGTTGCGTCGACCGGCCGGGATGGCCAGCTTGCCGGACGGCCGTCTGCTGGTGGTCGATGTGGGCCACATGCAGGTGCGCCTGTTCGACCCGGCCCAACCGTCTGCTGGAATGCCCGTGTTTGCGGGCTCCACCGGGATCACGACGGTCGGCACGGCCCAGGCGATCGCCGTCAATGCGCCAGCAGGCCTGACCATGGCCCCGGACGGCAAGCGCCTGGTCTTCACCGAGGCCGGCGGCAGCGTGGTCAAGCAGCTTGTGGATGGACAGGTATCGGTGCTGGCGGGCGGCCGTACCGCTGCCTGGGCTGATGGAGGACCCGCCGTGACCGCGGGCCTGATCGCGCCGGTCGCGGTGGCCTACGACCGGGGCGGCAACCTCTGGATTGCCGAGAGCAGCAGCCCGCGGATTCTCAAGGTCACGCCGGCAGGAGCCATGTTCCACGTGGCCGGCAACGGACAATCGATGGATCTGGCGGGCAAGATAGTCCCCGTATTCGATCCGGCCGGTAAGCCGGCCAGGGAGTTGCAACTGGGGCGTCCCGTGGCCCTGGCGGTCGGTCCAGATGACCGGCCCTACTGGGTCGACCAGGCCTTCAACGTGGTGTGCCGCCTGAGCGCCGACAACCAGGTCGAGGTCGTGGCAGGGCAGACCCCGGCCCCCTACGGCGAGGGCGCCGATGGGGGCGACGGGGGACCCGCCAGGGCGGCACGCTTCCATTTCCCCACCAGCCTGGCCTTCGACCGCCAAGGGGCCCTCTATGTGACAGACAGCCTGAATTTCAAGTTGCGCAAGATCGACATGAACGCCCAGCCGCCCACGATCCAGACGCTCGGAGGGCTTGGGATGGCCGGCACGGTGATGGCCATGGTGGCCGGAAAACTGAACCCGGAAGAAGGCAAGCCTCTGGCCGGGCAAGCGCTGATCGCCCCCATCGGGCTGCACGTCGATGGCAAGAACCGGCTCTACCTGGTCGAAGCCGGCACCGTGCGCCTGACCTCCGTGCTCAATAGCTTCAACAGCACCCAGCTGCCCCCCACGCTTCCCCTGGTCCCGGCGCGCATCCGGCGCATCGACCTCAACCAGCCCGATCTGCCGGTCGTCACGATCACCGGTCCGGGCGGGCGGGTGCTGACGGAGACGCGCGGGGACCAGGTGCTGGGCTTGCCGCTCGGCCTGACGATCGACCCGACCGGCCGACTGGTGCTGGCCGACGCCCTGAACAACCAGATCCGCCTGGTGCC
>JAYKJB010000125.1 GCA_035285325.1 Candidatus Sericytochromatia bacterium | reverse complement strand
TGCGGGGTTGCGGCCTGGCGTTTGCCCCTGGCGTGGAGCATCGTCCGTTGTTGATTCCGCTGGATACGGCTTCGACCATGGTGACGTGCGACATCCTGTTTCTGCTGGATTACACCCCCAAGGAAATCGCCCGCCTGGAAGATATGGTCGAGAAACTGCCGGTGGGCGCGCCCAAGTGGGAGGCCGCGCGTCTTCGCCTGCAAGAATTGCGGGACGCGCGTGCCGCCTTCAACCCCCTCTTCTACGCCGAGGACCTCCGCCTGGCTGAAATCACGCTCGAACAGGCCGATGCCGAGGACCTCAGTCAGGCGACCAGCTTGCGTCAGGCGTATGAGGTGAGCCAGAAGGTGCGCAAGAAGAAGAAGGCCAAGGGCAAGCCCAAGTCGTACGTGCCGATTGAGCCTGATTCTCCGCCAGAGCTGGCCACGATCTGAACCGAGGCTCAACGGCTCGACGCCCTTTCCTTGGGCTTTCGCGGCGATTGCGTCATCCGGGCCTGCTGGTTCGGATGTCGCTCACCCGCTGTGTCCTGGCATCCGTTACGATCAAACCAGGTTTGCTTGGGTTGTCTGATCTGGGGTATGCAGAGAAAGCAGCGTTGGATCAGGAAGCTGAGGAATCGAATGGCTGTGCGAGGTCGCGCGGACGTCGGCGTGATGCGCCGCAGAAAGTCCACGGTGCTCCTGGCGCTGCTCCTGCCGCTCACTGGCTGCCAGGTGCCGTTGGCGCAGCTGGCTGAGGAGGCCGGGAGCGTGCGTCTGCGTGGCGGGGGCGTGGCCACAGAGCGTCCGCTGCAGACGATGCCGGGGACGCTCGTGCTGCTGGGCCCTGCGGGCCCCTTGGCTGATGGAACGCGTGTGCGCTGGGACGGGGTCGACCTGGTGGTTGCCAACGGGGTGCTGACGTTGCCGCCAGGCCTGCTGGCGCGCGGAGGGCCCTTCTTCGTGGTGGTTGACGGCTTCGAGCCGCTGGAGGTGGCGGCCGGAGGGCTGGCGCAGGGGCGGCTGCAACTGCGGCCGCCTGGGGATGCGGCCGCCCTGGCTGTGGGTACGCCCTTTGCTCCAGGGGCCCCGGCTCAGCGGCTTCCGGCTCCGGCGGCGCTGCGCTTGAACGACCTCAGGCTGACTGCAGGGGGTAAATTGCACGCCAGTGATGCCCTCACCCAGCTGGCCGCCCATGTCACGCCCCGTGAGCCCGACTTGCTGGTGAAAGTGGCCGATGCCGGCGACACGCCCCGCCGTGTCTCCGGCCTGCTCACCACTCCCTCCGCGTTGCGCTATGATCCGGCTCGCAACACCTTCATCGTGGGGGCTGTCCCGCAGGCCCAGGCTCCTGGGCTCGCGACCAGCCTCTTCGCCTTGGCGACCGTCGTGTCTCCGGGCAGCGGCGCCGCGGTTTCCAGCGCCGGCCGCTCGGGGCCGCTGGGTTCGCAGCAGGATACGGGAGGGGCGCAGCTCGGGAACGCCCTGGTTGGCCAGGATGGTGCCACCTTGATCTCCGATCGCGGCAGCGTGCTGATCGGCCAGGATGGTGCCACCTTGATCTCCGATCGGGGCAGCATGCTGATTGGCCTGGATGGCAGCACCCTGGTCTCCGATCGCGGCAGTGCCTTGATCGGTCTGGATGGAAGTACGCTGGTCTCCGACCGCGGCAACGCCCTGATCGGTCTGGATGGCAGCACCCTGGTCTCCGATCGCGGCACGGGGCTCACCTGGCAGAGCGGCTCGCCCTTTACCGCCGGCGGCAGTGGCCTTGCGGCCGTGGTGGGCTTTCCTTACTTTCCTGCCCAGGCGCTATCGCTCGCCAAATACGGCCTGCGCCAGGCGGGGCCGGCGGCCCCGCTTCAGCGCGAGACCCTTGCGGGGATTCTGGAGAGGCTCTGGCCGCAGAAAACCTTGGTTCGGGCGCTTGACCTCGATGGTCGCCCGCTCTCGCCCTGGGTTGTGACCCAGTCCTCCGGGGCGTACGTGTTGGCCTTGTCGGCGCCCTTGCCCCCTGTTTATGTTCTGCAAGCGCAATTCCAGGAAGCAGATAAACCGCTGCTACGCGCCTTCGGATTGGGGTTTGCGCCGGGCGTTGAAAACCGCCCGAGCCTGTTTCCGCTCGATAGTGCCTCCACCATGGTGACGTCGGACATTCTTTTTTTGCTGGACTATACGGCCCAGGAGATCGCTCGGCTGGAGGCCAGGCTGGCGCAGCTTCCCGAGAATTCAACCCAACGGACCGTGGCCCAGGCGCGTTTGCTGGAGTTGAAGGGGGCGCGGGCGGCCTTCAACCCCCTGTTCTATGCCGAGGATCTCCGGCTGGCCGAACGCACGCTCAAGCAGGGGGATGCCGAGGCCCTGAGCCGGGTCAACTCCTTGCGGGAGGCCTATGACATCAACGAAAAGGTGCGCCGAAGGAACCCTGGTGCGGGGCGGCCGCAGGCGTACACGCCGATTTCCCCGGATTCTCCACCAGAATTGAATGCCCCGCTGCCTCAGCCCTCGCCCTCGTCGACCGCTCGTCCGCCTGGTAGCGAACGCGAAGCTGATGATGACGACGGTGAAGCAAGCGATGGGGATGGGGATGACGACCCTGGCGAGGGCGACGACTGAGCGTGAACCCGAGGCTCCGCTCGCCGCGTGGCAAGACGGACCCAAGCGAAGTGCCGTGATCAGTCCAGCGCCGCGTTGGGCACCAGGCGGATCTGGTTGTTCAGGGCGTCGGCCAGCACCAGTCGGCCGGTCGGGTCGATCGTCAGGCCGAGCGGCAAGCCCAGCACCTGGTCCCCGCGCGTCTCCGTCAGCACCCGCCCGCCCG
>JAYKJB010000124.1 GCA_035285325.1 Candidatus Sericytochromatia bacterium | reverse complement strand
GCCTGGTCAGCCCGGCGGATGGGGACCCGGACAGCCTGGTCAGCCCGGCGGATGGGGACCCGGACAGCCTGGTCAGCCCGGTCAGCCTGGCCAGCCCGGTCAACCTGGCGGATGGGGACCCGGACAGCCCGGTCAACCCGGTCAGCCTGGCCAGCCCGGTCAACCTGGCGGATGGGGACCCGGACAGCCTGGTCAGCCCGGTCAGCCTGGCCAGCCCGGCCAGCCCGGCGGATGGGGACCCGGACAGCCTGGTCAGCCTGGTCAGCCCGGCGGATGGGGACCCGGTCAGCCCGGTCAGCCCGGCATGACGCCCCCAGGCGCCAACTGGACCTGGGGTAAACCACAAGGCGGCCCCGGCGGTATGAACGGCGGCCCTGGCGGCATGAACGGCGGCCCCGGCGGTATGAACGGCGGCCCCGGCGGCATGGCCTCCCAGCTCAAGGAGACCATCAAGAAGGCGGGGGTCCAGGTCGACGCCAGCAAGCGCAAGGCCACCCTCAAGATCGCCATGGCGGGAGACGGCGAAGGAGAGCGGGAAAATCTGCTCGAGCGCTCGTATGACGCCGATGGCAACCTCGCCGATGTCACGCAGACCGTGAAGGGCAAGAGCCCGGATGGACGGGCAGCGGAGGGAGCACGCACCAAGAAATTCAAGCCAGACGGCAGCCACCAGATCACCTTCAAGGGCCTGCTCAAGATGCAGGGCTACGGTGACGTGAAGGTGGAATGGAGCAAGGAGGTTGGTTCTGATGGGAAAGTCACGGGCCAAGGCTTCATCTTCCTGCCCAACGGCAAGCAACTCCCCTTCAGCCTCAATGGTTTCAAGCCGAACAACGGCAAGCCCAAGAAGTGGGGAGAACTGCTGAAGCCGGGCAGCCTCAAGCCTGGCGTCAAGCCCGGGGAAGAGAAACCAGCCGATGACAAACCCGGCCTCAAACCCGGTGACCTCAAGCCGGGCAACTTGCCGAATGTGGGCATCGTGCAATGCTCACCGGAAGACACGAAAATCGGCATGGCCGGCAACGCCGCCGTCAGCAACGTGCTCAACATCCAGGTGACCAATGACCTGGGCGTGATCGCCGGCGGCGCGAAGGTAACCGTGGCGTTCAAGGGCACGGGCACGCACCTGGGTCAGGGCAACTGCACCTTCGTCAACCTGTTCGACGCCGGCTACAAGAACGGTCAGACCGGCAACCCGGTGGGTGGCGCAGAAAACGGGGCCTATCAGGCCGATGGCGAGAATGGCCAGGTCACCATCGACCCGTCGGGCCTCCAAGCCGGTAGCTACTGGCTGCGCTTCTCGACCAAGTTCAAGGACGGCAGCTGGGAAGTCGCCGAAGGCGTGCTGATGGTGCATTAGCACCAGCGCCACGTTCATCTTCGGGCCACGGCGGCGCAGGCTGCCGTGGCCTTTTGCTTGGGGAAGTTTCGCCGCTTCTCGAGGCCGCCTTCAAAATCCGGGCAATCGCCCCCCTCCCCACCCTGGTGGACCTGAGCCGACACCAATCGCCCCCTCACGGGACAACAAAGGCAATAAGAGTTCGTTAAATTGCGTCAGTTGGTGGCATACAAGGACCAAGAGAAAACATCGGGAAGAGAGAACCTTCGGGCGAGGAGACAGCCAGCGTGAAAATCGAATACAGAATCCGGTACGTGCCCGTCTACGGGCCACCCGAACCCGCTCCGGCCTCCATGTCCGCGATGATCAGCAGCGCTCGGGCAACCTTGAGAGCCGGGAGCAAAAAAGACCAAGAGCGGCTCTCCGAGATCCTGCAGGCCTTGAGTCGGGTTGCGTCCATCAGCAACAGCATGGGCAACAGCGGAATCGCAGGGATGTTGAGTGAACTGATGGGGCAGGCGTTGGCCAAGGCCCGGGCCGGCGACCTGAGCGGGGCCATGGAAATCGCCAACGCCCTGGTTCCCCTGGCAGAAAAATGCGCCGAGTTGCTCCATCGCACCCGCGCGAACATCAACAAAATTGCCAGCATGACGGGCCTGGCCGGCGGGGCTGGTGGCGCAGCTGGCGCCTTTGCAGACGCGGCCCGCGCAGCGCTGAAAGGCGCCAACTCGCTCGGTGAGCTCGAAGCGTTGGCGGGTACCGTCGAACAAGCCTTGGGCCTGTTTCAAAGTGTTCAACACCTGGACCCTTCCAGCCCGCAGCACGCAGCCCTGATGGGCAAGATTGGGGGCGCGACCAACGACATCGTCAAGACCGCACCACTCCCCGAAAGCCGCATGGGGCGAGATGGCGTCGCTTGGAGCCAGGAAACGGGCCAGCGCGTGCGGGACTCCATTCAGCAACTGCGGAGCAAGGCGCGCGATGCCGTGGCCGAGAAGACCTTGGATAAATTCGACCAGGCGATGGCAGGCTTGCTGCAGGCAGCCAAGCCGCAAGGGCCGAAGGCCCAGGAGGCTTTGCGGGAGCAGATCAACACGTTGTTGAAACGGGCCGCCTTGAGCGACGTGGCCGGTGCGAGTGCAGAGGCGGAAGCCTTGTCCGCAAAGTGGGCCCAGGGAGAGAAGATGCATGGAACCCTGACGCGACGCCGAGACCAGCTCGCAGCCCAGATCGAATCGTTGGAGGGGCCTGCCAGAAAACGCGCCGAGGCCGTGCTGGCCAAACTGGATGCGGCCTTGCAGGCTGCCGTGATGCCGGAGGAACTGTTCAAGCTCGACGCCTTGATGCAAACCGCCTTCGAAGCCACCGGGGAACTGGCAAGTGGCAAAGGCAAGCCGGTGTTGAAAGATCCGGCCTTCAAGAGGTTAGTGAATCTCGAACGATCGCTCAAGTCGATGAGCGAGGCCCCTGTGTCCCCGTGGAAGCTGGATGATTTGGTCCTGCAAACGCAGACCGAGGCCCCATCAAACGCGGCAAGACCGATTCAACCGCCGACACCTCCCGTCGCCCCCGGTGAACAGGCACCGACGAAGCCGTAGAGCGGCCTTCGCCGAGCGAGGCTGAGGCCCAGCATCACGCAGCCAAAGCCGGCGCACTCGCCCTGTCTCCTCCCTCTGCTTGGTGTCGCGGCGAGTCGGACGGCACCAAGCAGACGGCATGAGCGGTAGAATCCCAGCATGGATTTCGCATTGTGGGGCGCCCTGCGCGACCTGATCAGCCTGCCCCTGAGCCCGGGTTCCGGCCGGCACGCCACTGACCCTGGTGCAGGTGCTGGCCCTGGGAGGGATCGTCTGGCTGGCCCTGCGTCTCTCCCACTGGTTCGAACAGGGCCTGGCCGTCCCGGTGCTCCAGCGCACGGGCCTGGAAACCGGGCGCTCCTTCACGGTGGCCCGGGTGGCGCATTATATGGTGGCGCTGCTGGTCTTTATCCTGGGCGTTCAGCTGGCGCATCTGCAGCTGGGGGCCCTCGGCTGGATGTTCAGCTTTCTCACGATCGGTATCGGCTTTGGCCTGCAAAACGTGACCAGCAACTTCGTCTCCGGCCTGATCGTCGTGTTGGAGCGCCCGATCAAGCCGGGAGACTTCGTGACGGTGGGGGAGTTCGTGGGCGTGGTGCGCGAGATTCGCCTGCGCGCGACCACGATCGTGACGCTGGACAACGTGAAAATCATCGTGCCCAATTCGGAATTCATCTCGAAACACGTGATCAACCGCTCTTTCGGCGATGCCCGGATCCGGCTGCATCTGCCCGTGCGCCTGGCCTATGGTCAGGACCTCGATGTGGCGCAGGAAGCCCTGCTCACGGCGGCCACTCAACACCCGCGGGTGCTGTCGGAACCGGCCCCCTGCGTCTGGCTGGTGGACTTCGGCACGGATGCCATCCAGCTTGAACTGCTGGTCTGGATCGAGGAACCCCAGGACGCCGCTCCGATTCGCAGTGCGCTGAACTACCAGATTCATCGCGAATGCGTGGCCCGTGGCCTGACCATGCCCCACTCTCAGCACGATCTGCACCTGAGACAACCGGTGCGGATTGAATGGTCAGCCCCCGCTGATGGGTCGAAGCCCATCGCTCCCACGGCCCAGCCAATCAATCGGCCGACAGAGTCCGAGCCATGACGCCGGGGCCCCAGTGGCACCATCGCCAAAAAAACGGCCTCCAGCAGCAACTGGAGGCCGTGAACAATGACAAGTGGGCGGTACGTGATTCGAACACGTGACCCCTTCGGTGTGAACGAAGTGCTCTACCACTGAGCCAACCGCCCGGGGCCCTTGATTATCGGCGACGGGGCGCCCGGGTGTCAAGGCGACGCCAGGCGACCGCTCAGGTGCCGGGTTTCTCAGCCTCGATGATCAGACCCTGGAAATTGCCCCCACCGAAAACCGGCAGGTTGGCGAGTTTCTTGCTCTGCCACATCAACTCGAACTCTTCTTCGTCGAGTTGCTGGAAGGGGCCGTCGATCGAGTCGTGGAAGATGATCTTGCCTGTCATGTTGTTGTAGCCCACGACGGTGATGTAGTGGTTCTGGAAGAGGTCGTTGTTGAATTCGAGCAGCACGATCGGCGGCTTGCCCTGGTCGATCAGGGACTTGAGGTAGCCCAGGTTACCGCCCCGCATGGCCTTGACCTGCAAGCCGTTTGATTTGAGATTTTCCACGATCTTGTCGTAGTGAGTCGCTGTGTTCATGCGGTTTTGCTGGCGCACAAGGGCCTGGTAGTCCTGCTTGATGCCCCAGTAGTTGAGCACGACGGTCTGTGCGGCCTGGGCGCAGGTGTTGTCTCGGCCCTGCTTGAAAAATGGCACGTCCTTGACCAGCCGACTGCCGTCGGAGAAGCTGAGCAACTGGCGACCACCGGGCAAGCTGGCGACCTTGTAGGTGCCCTTGGTGGAGTCGAAGCCCGCCTGCCTCACCCGCTTGTTGACCTGCTCGTACTTGACGTTCTGCAAGGCCAACGAGGTGGTGGGCACGTTGGGGGCGGCACAGCCCGTCATGGAGGCCACGCTCATCATGGCCACCAGACCGGCGGCCACCATCTTGGCCTGGATCTTCAGGGCGTTGCGAATGTCCAGCTTGTTCACGAAGCCAAGATCGACCAGCACCTGACCGATCTGCTTCTTGCTGAGACGCTGATTTTCCAGGGCATCCGCCAGTTGCTTGCGCGACAGGCGCTTGGAGGCGATCAGAATCTCGCCCAACAACAGGCGCACAGCCATCGGGTCGCCCTGATTGAAATCACTTTGAAGCGACAGCACCGCATCGAGTTCGAGTGGATCAAGCAGGCCCAGACGCAGCAACACCTCGCCCAGCTTTTCATTGGTACGCCGCTGTTCCGCGACCGCGGAACCGAGCGCCCGGGAACTGAGGCGTTGCGACTTGCGCAGAATATCGCCAAGCCGCAGTTTGACGTTGTCGGCATCCCCCGTGATGGTGTTGCCCTTCTGCTGGGCCAGGATGAACTCCAGTTCCATGTGCGTCAGGTGCCCCTGGCGCACGAGCACCTCACCCAAGCGTTCATTGGTGCGCTGATGCTCCGCAATGGCATCGCCCAGCTGAGAGGGCGTCACCCATTGCTGGGAAACAAGAATTTCACCCATCATCTGCTGGGTGGGGATGTTCCGAGTCGGCAGGCTGGTCGCCATCGTTTCCTCCGGTGTCGGCTAGCAGGTCGTCAGCGGGTCGTGACCATCACGCCCTGTTGGCCATTCCTTAATTTCATACCCCAAGCCAGCAACGTCTTCCTTCCGGAAGTCGCCCAGGCTGCGCCTCTTGCCTCTCCCTCCCCCAGGGCGGGGGCATCGGTATCGACAAAGGCAAGCTGTGCATCGAAGGCTTTATGGCGCAGGGCCAGGCCGGCTTCGCCACGCTCCGCAAAGGTCAGCATGCCGCCGGCCTCGCGCCAGAGCAGTGCCGGATCGCGCAGGCGGGAAGCCGCCGAAGCAGCCACCACCTCGGGGCCCCACTCACCAGGGCGTCCCTCGCGCACCACGATCTTGCCCTCGCGCTGGAAGGCCACGACCACCCGCCCATCAGACGCCGCACACACGGCAGGCTCTGCGCCGGCCGTGGCAGGCGCAGGCAACGCCTTGAGGGCGCGTCCAGGGGCTCCGGCAAAGGCCACCACACCGGCGCCCATCACCTCCGCGACCAGCACCGCTTGATCGCCCACGCGGGTCACGGCCAAGTCCTGGGCGCCGTCCAGACCGGTCAGAGGATCCGCTGCCGAAAAGGAGGTGCCTTCATACAGGCTGTGATACACCTGCGGATGGGCGCCGTCACGATTCGAGATGAAATACAGGTGAAGCCCCCCGACGGCATCTTCCAGCAGGGCTGGGCTCTTGTCGGTGAACTCGCCTCGTGCGACCCACTCGGGCGTGCTCCACACACGTCCATCGCGTGAGGTCGCCAGGCGCAAGTGGCGATCGCCCGTCCGGGTAGACTCGTATACCAGCACGAAAGTGCCGTCCTGCCGGACACACAGAGCCGGCTGGGCCCCCCCTTCCGCCCCGAAACCGAAGCGGGCGGTCTGAAGGCTCGCGGGTTCGACGGGAAGCGATGCCAGGCGGGCCGTTCCACAACCTGTCACCAACCACGTGGCATTCAGCGCCACCAGGCAGGCACAGCATTCGAGAAGGCCTTTGATCCCGCGCACAACACACTCCTTCCGGGAGATTATCCGGCCATGCGGCAACCGGCTTGCCCCGTAGAGACTAAATTATGCGTTAAGTTTAGGTAGAAATCAGGGTGAATGATTCAACCCAAGCGGGGGGCCTGGAAGGGCAAACGCGCCCCTGCCAGATCGGCCACGAGGTCTGCGCGGCTGAAGCCGGTGGCGAAGACCATGTCATAGAGCTCCTTGAGCAGGCCGATGCCCATGCTGCCCCAGACACCGACCCGTTCGGCCAGCGCACGCGGCAGCACCCCATCGGCGATCCGCGCCAGCTTGAGGCTCATGTAGGCGCTCAGAAAGCAGTGACGACTCTTGTCGGCTCCGGCAGGCAGGTCGGCCAGGGACACGGACGTTTCCGCCGCAGCGGCGCTGGCAATCAGCAAGGCACGTTCGCGCACCAGGTCAGGATGCGGGGTCGAGACCGCGAAGGTATCCCGGGCCGCGTCCAGTGCCGCCTCATAGACGCGAACACTGGTCACGCCTGGGGTCTGCTTGACCTTGATCACCTGGGCCAGGGCCGGGCGCAGGGTCGGGTCCTGCCCCACAGACTTCAACTGGCTTTCAAGCCGATGATTGAGCGAACTCATCACGCCCTCCTGCGGCACATGTCGTGGCTTTTGCGCGCCACTTGCCCAAGTCGGCGTGAAGTTTGCATTAAAATGAGGGGGCCCCGTTTCTGCGGAGACCCAGCCCCGCGTGCTCACACCTTTTGACCTTCCCCGCTCCCATGCGTGACAGCCGCGCCCCACATCCTTCACGCGCCAGCGGCCTCCCTCTGGCCCAACTGGGGGAGGCGGGCCTGATTGCCACCCTGCTTGACGCTCAGCCACCCCCGTCTGGCGGGCTGGGCATCGGAGACGATGCTGCGCTGATTCCTCTCCCGGAGGCCCGCCTGGTGACCTCGGTCGACGCCCTGGTCGAGGACGTCCACTTCAGACGGAACACCTGTTCGGCCGAGGATCTGGGCTGGAAAGCGCTGGCGGTGAACCTGAGCGATCTCGCGGCCATGGGGGCCCGCCCGACGGCGGCGCTGCTGGTGCTGTCGTTGCCCTCAGCGCTTCCCGCTGCCTGGGTGAACGACTTTCATCGTGGATTCCTGGCCCTGGCGCAGGCCCACGGCGTCTGGCTGGCCGGGGGCGACACCACCGGCAGCCCGGGACCGATCATGGTCAGCGTGACGGTCTTCGGCGTGCCGGGTGCCCAGCTGCTGCGACGAGACCAGGCCAAGCCGGGTGATCAGCTCTTCCTGACCGGGGTGCCGGGCAGGTCTGCGGCCGGATTTCAGCTCCTGGAGCGGCCCCAAGACCACCAGACCCTGCCAGACGCCTGGCAAGACAGTCTCCGTCAGGCCCACCTGCGGCCCGTGCCTCAGATTGCGGCCGGCCTGGCCCTGGCAGCAGGGGGAGCGCGGGTGGCCTTGCTGGATGACAGTGACGGGCTGGCATGCAGCCTCCAGCACCTGGCGGCGGCCAGCCAGGTCGCCGTCATCCTGGAGGAGTCCGCGCTGCCCGCTTGCCCGGCCCGCGATGCGGTGGCCCGAACGAGGGGGGTGGCCCCGCTGGAGGGGATGTTGAACGGCGGCGAGGACTATCACCTGGTCGGCTGCTGCGCGCCCGACGATCGCGCATGCATCGAGGCGGCCCTGAGGGAGAGCGGCACGCCCAGCTTCTGGGTCGGGGAGGTCGTCTCGCCAGAGAGGGGGGTGACCAGCGGGGCCTGGCTGAGAGGCCTGAATGGCGCTCTGCATCGTCTCGACGGGCCCATGGGCTATCGCCACTTCGGTGAAGGATGACACGCCCGCCCGCCTGATCCCGTTGGGATGCGGCCAGGTGGCGGTTGAGCCGGCTGAGGCACGCTCAGGGCGCACTTCAGGCATCCCGGCGATCACGCCGTCAAGCGCCACCCGCCTTGGATACGCTGGCAAAACGCACGCGCAAGAGGCACTCCCCCGCGGTGTTGAGCTGTTCGTTCACGATGTACATCTCGAGTTGCTTGAGCACGGTTTCGAGGGACAACGCCGGCTCATGGTAGGTGCGTTGCAACAACAACTGTCCGTTGCGATGGACCTCGGCCTCGATCATGGGGGCACCCCTTTCGCACTTCGGGTCTGGCATTCCGGCACGAGCATAGGCATCGCGAGGATCCTCCGAAACACCCAGACTGACCAAAGACGCCGCCTGCTTTTCCCCCAACTTGAACGACTTGAAGTTCTTCGGCCAGAAAGGCCAAGACACCGGCTATTGTCGCACCGACGAGGCTTGGGAGACGCCCGTGAACTTGCTACAATCGCTCCATCCAGCTTCCCCTTGCCCAAAAAGGTGCCTGCGCCATGCCCGACAAGAAACCCACGGGTCTGCTGATCCTCCACGGCTTCACCGGCAGCCTCGACACCGTCCGCAGCATGGTACCGGAGGCCGAGAAACACGGCTGGCCCTGGCGCATGCCACTCTTGCGCGGGCACGGCACCCGCTATCAGGACATGGATGGCGTGAGCTATGACGACTGGGTGGCCGACGCCGAGGCCGCGCTCGACGAGCTGCTCGGCGAGGTGGAGAAGGTCGTGGTGGTCGGTCTCTCGATGGGCGGGCTGGTGGCCCTGACCCTGGGCCATCGTCGCCCACAGGCGATCGCCGGGCTGGTGGTGTGCGCCCCGGCCCTGCGTTTCCGCGACCCGCTGGCGGCCCTCACCCCTTTGATCAAGCGAATCGTGCGTTACTGGGACAGCCCCAACGGCTTCGCGGATCCCAGCTGCGCCGCCCGCTCGACCAACTACAAGAAGTTTCCCACCGCCGCCTTCCATCAGCTGCTCGACTTCGCCTGGGAAACGGAAAAACGGCTGGCCCAGATTCAGGTTCCCGTGGTCGGCCTGTTCGCCACGCGCGACACGATCGTGCACGGGATCGTGCCCCAGTTGCTGCGCAACAAGCTTGGCGCCCCGCTGCGGATCGAGATGTTCCAGCGCAGCGGCCACGAAATGCTGCAAGACTGTGAGGCGGAACAGGTGGCCCGAGCCGCCATGGAAGCAGCCCTGGCGTTTGCTCGGACCGAAAGCGCCAGCCAGACAGCCTGAACAGCCGCCGAACACACCCGGAGGCGAGGCCGCCCGGGCTGAGGCGATGACGGCCCGAGCGCCTCAAGCACCTGCTTGCCGGGCCGATCGAAGGAGACGGAAGCCTTGGAAATCGAAGCCAAATTTGCCCTGGATGCCGCCGAGACCGCCCGCTTGCGGGCCCTGCTCGGGGCGCCGACGCGCAGCGGCCCCCAGCGGGACGTCTACCTGGCCACGGCCGGACTGCCGGTGGCCCTGCGCGTCCGTCAGGATGGCGACAAGGCCTGCGTGACCCTCAAGGCCGGCTTCGAGAAGGTGGCCGGCATTCGCGTGCGCGAGGAGTGGGAACCGGCGATCGAACCGGAGCAGCTGGACACCTGGCTGACCGTGTTCACGCGCCTGGGTTTTCCGCCCGGCGAGGTGGTGGAAAAACATCGCGACAGCTGGGAGTTGCCGAATGGCGTCCACGTGGTGATCGATCTGATCAGCGGGCTGGGCAGCTACTGTGAAGTGGAGGCCGTCGCGGACGAACGCGACGCGACCCTGGCGAGGCTGGAAGCCACCATCGCACGCCTCGGGCTGGCGGGGCACCCGCGCATCACCCGCAGCTATCGCGACCTGCTGCGCGACGCCCGTGTGAGCGGCACGCTGGTATGACCGGGCCGGAAGACCAGCTGCCCCCGCTGAAAGCGGATCAACCCCTCGAGATCGTGCTGCCCCCCACGGGGCAGGTCACGGACGAGGAAACGACCTACTTTTCGAAAATCGTCGCGGTGCGGGATGAGGTGCTCCTGATCGCCCCGCCAATCCTGGATGGCGTGTCGCTGGTGCTGCAGGAGCACCCCAGCCGGGTCACATGTCACCTGCCTCAGGACACGCTCGTGTGGGCCTGCACGACCACCATCGAGGGCGTCATGGGCGACACCTGGGTGCTGACGCGCCCCCCGGCGGAGGCGTTCGTGAAGGCGCAGCGCCGCGGCAACGTGCGCGCCAGCATGACGCTGGAGGTGCAGGCGGCCTTGTTCATGGCCGGGCGGTATTTTCAGCCGAGCACCCTGCGCATTCTCGACCTGAGCGGCGCAGGCTGCCAGCTGGCCGGCGATCGCCCCTTCATTCCCAACAGCCTCCTGCGCCTGCAGTTGTCGCTGCCCGCCGGCCCCCTGGAACTGCACGGCAAGGTGGTGCGCGCCAACCCGTTCCCTCAGGGCGTGGCCACGCGCTATTTCACCAGCGGCTTTCAATTCACCCAGGTCTCCGAGGCGGATCGCGAGGCCCTCGTGCGCTTCATTTTCGAACACCTGACGCAGCAGATCCGCAGTGAAAGGCCGCCCAACTGAAATCAGATCGCAGCATCCAGGCGCGGCCATTCACCCGGGGTGGTGACAGTCCGACCGAAAAAAACCAGCATCGTGCGCATCCTGTCGACTGGATATAGACCTTAAAAAAGGGCCCCCGCAGGGGCCCTTTGCCACCGAGTTTTACCCCCGGTAGAGGGTTCGCTGGCCCACCAAGTCTCGAACGCCTTACTTGATGCCCAGCTCGGTTTGTTCCTTATCCGTGAAACTGGGCTGCAGCCAGGCCTTTTTGGCGTCTGAGGTCAACCCGATAAAGGCCGCCTTGTCCTTCCCGGCAAAGGCAACCAACATCTTGTCCCAGACGTCCACGCCCTTGAAGTGGGTCCCTCGATCGGCCGAGTAGGCCAGCAGGGCGTCGACGGCTGCAGGGGTCTTGGCCGCCATCAGGGCAGCCCCAAAATCCTTTTTATTGTCGACCTTGTCAGCCAACAGTTTCATCATGTTCGACCAGACATCCGGCTCTGCCTTCAAACCATCGAAGTTCTTCTCGATCAGGTCCAGCTTGTTCATGAAGGTCGCGTCGAAATAGGGGTCCTTCTCTTGCGTCTGCATGTTGCCAAAGGCCTTGAGAGCTGCCAGGTCTTCTTTCGTGCTCGCTGCCTTCGCCGCGTTCGCGAAGGCCACCTGGTCATCCGATTGCTTCTTGTCGTTATCCACCCCATCCATGCCCTTGAGCAGTTCCTCACGCACCTTGGGCGTCGTCGCCTTGGCAATCTGGCTGAGGGCCGTGGCCCGGTCCTTGAAGTCGCCTACCAGTTTCTGGTTTTCACCACTGGCCGCAGCGGAGTAAGCCTTGGCGGCCAGCTCGATCTGGGCCGCATCACCCCCCGAAACCGCGGCGAGAGCCGCCTTGAGCGACTTTTCCATCTCCGCCACGCCAAGCTTGCCATTCCGCTTCTCGGTGAGTGCGGCCAGAATGCTCTTATCGAAGGTTGAGTCGACCTTGCCATCAGCGACCAGAGCCTCCAGCACCTCCCGGCGCACATCGCCAGCGGGCAATGCGGCCGCAATGGCGCCGATCTTGGTGGCATCAGCGCCAGCGGCTCCAAGTCGCTTCTCCAGTTCCGCATCGTCGCCCGTGGCCAGTTTCATATCGCTGACCAGCGTTATGGCCTCATCCCGCTGGGCGTTCATGTTGATCATGGTGTGACCAGAACCCGCGACGGCCGAGTTGACCAGGCGGGCCAAATGCTCGGCTTCCTGCGCTGCCTTGAGGCGGTCGGCCGCGGGTTTGGAAGTGTCCTTGGCCTCGTTGAGCTTGTCCGCCAGAGCGGTCTTGGCCTCGGTTTCCAGGGCCGTCAGCTCAGACAGGCTCGGATTCCACTTCTCAAAGGTCTCCGGATCGGCGATCAGGGCCTGCAACAGGCTCTTGCCCTGCGAGGCACCCACCTCCTGGACCAGTGCATCAAACTCCGCCTTGTTGATTTTCCCCTTGTCCTTCGTGTCCACCTTGGCCAGTGCCGCGTCGATCTTGCCCTGGTCCCAGCCTGCCTTGGCCCCCAAGGCCTTCACCTGGTCGCTGGTCATGACGTCATCGGACTTGAAGGTGGCGTTGTACTTTTTCTTGACTTCTGCCTCGCTGAGTTTGTTCAGTTCTGCGGCAGTGCCCTTCCCCGCGTTCTCGAGCAAACGCACCATCTGACCTTTGGTGGGAAGGCTGGAATTGTTCGATACGGTCATCGCCTGGTCATCCTCCTCGCTTATCACCCATTTGTTCGGTGGTCTCCGCCAAAACAACCTCCACGTTGACGGTCGCCTGACGGGAAACCTCCAGCGCGCCTTTTCAGAATGGCGCCTCGGTCCATGCTTGACATACCCGAACCCATGCCCGCTAAACGCACCGGACACGGGTTAACAGGCGGGAAACAAGACCAGCAGTCTCCCCCGAACACCTCGCGCAAAGGCAGCACACCAACCCACGGGTTGCTAGCAAAGTCCGGACGCCTGGCAAAGCTATCTGGAAAACGCCAACGCCATGCCCGGGATTCCCACAACGCCCGTGAACGCAATGGGGCGGTTTTGCCGGATGGCACCCGCCAGACCGCCCGAATTGGCCGCCTGGCGGGCCGTTGCAGCTTGGTTGTTGACGGGTTGCCGCGCTGATGTGGTTTGAGCCGGCTTGGGTTTGGGTGGTTCCTGGATGCCCAGCTTGTTCCAATCCTGCTGATCGATCGTCTGGCGCAGCTTGGTGCGCTTGAAATCGGGCGTCAACGCCACGAAAGTCTGGCTCGCCGTCGTGTCGAGAGCCGCATGCAAGTCCTTCCAGAGCGCGTCACCCGTGGCGGCGGCACGTTCCTTGGCCAATTCCCGCAGGGCATCGATCGAGGCGGGGTCCTTGGCCCCCAACATGGCCGTCACGAAGTCCTTCTGGCTTTCGACTTTGCCGTCTGAAACCGCCTTCAGGGCCCTGCGAACGGCCGGCGTGGTGGCCTGAGTCACCTCGGCCTGAAGCGCACCCAGATCGAGAGGTTGCCGCTGTGGAAGGGTCGACGCCACCCCTGCCGTTTTTGGCTGGCTTGCTGCTGCAGCGGATGCCTGGTCGATCGTCGTTTTGAGTTCCTTCGCCGTCTTGGCCATTTTGGCCAATGAGCGGTAGGCGGGGGGTCGGTTGGTGTACTTTCCGAACGTGAAATTTGGAAACATGCCCGTGGCGGTGACGGCCGCATCGTACCCCCGGGCGAGTTTGATGGCCTCATCCGCGGCTTGATGGCGTTCGGCAGCGGGCCGGGTATCATCCTTGGCCACCGCAAGAAAGGCATTGACTTGGCTTTCCGCTTCAGCCTGAACATCCTTGAAGGCCTTCCGATCGACCGGCCAGGTCTTGAAGGTGACGTGGTCGGTCAGCAGGGTCTGAAGCATCACCGCAGGCGTTTTCCCCCCCATATCGGCCACCAGACGATTGAATTCCTGATTCGTGATCTCAGAATCCGCCCGACGACCGCCATTGGCCCGAACAATGGCAGCATCGAGCTTGCCCTGGTCCCATCCCAACCCGTCGCCGATGCGCCGGACCTGATCCGTGGTCAGCACCTTGTCCTTGGAAAAGGTGGGCCGATAATCCTGGTGGAAAATCTGGGCTGGGGTCTTGCCCTGCAATTCCCGCTCGGTCCGAGCGCCGGAAGCGACCAACAAGGCTATCATCTGGGCCTTGGGGGGAATGCCGGAGACTCCACGAGACATACGCCAACTCCTTTGAATGGGTCGAGCGGTCGAATCGGTCAGACCGTCCACAAATTCGACGGCGTGCCAGCCATCACCACTATCCCTGTACCACACAGCCTCAGGAGCCAACCAAACGCCAGTCAACCCACACAGGGTAAGGACGAGAAGCGAGCCTGCGACGGCCGTCCGCTAAGCCAAGCCACTGACGCCGAGGGTCGATGCTCCGCCAACAACAAAGGGATATATGGTCTCGCGGTGAGCGCCCCGGCCTGCGGGCCATCAGCCCCCGTCCAGAAGCCCCGCAATCACCCTTCCGAGCCAGCGCCAGGTCCTTGAGCGGGCTTGGCGGGGCCCGACCCCAGGTAACCTGTGCCCCCCGTGTGACCACTGCGTCCAGTGATCTTCTTCAACACGATGAACAGCTGACTTTGCCGCCGCTGAGCCTCCAGCAGGGTCTCCTGGAGTGAGCCCCGCTGCGCCGAGGGCGCGGACTCCAGTTGCTGCTGGAGGCGTCCGACCAGGGCCTGCTGGTAGGAACGCTCCTGCGTGACGATCCGGTACACCAAGGGCTTGTTGGAGAAATCCGGGCTGCTGCTGGGATCCTTGAGGTACTGCACGATGAAGTTCATCCGCCGATCCGAGAGCGCCGCCTGCTCTTTCAACCAGACCTCCAAGGCGGCCGGATCCTGGGGAATGTCGCTCGCAGGCGCGGAGTGAGCGGGCTTGGCTTGGGCAGCCTCCGGGTGGGCGTGCGACAGCTCAAGGCTTCCTGAGGGCGAGGAACGACTGGCGAGCGGATCGGTCGTGCCGCGCAAGGGCCCTGTGACGGCCTGACTACGAACCAGAACGTCAGTGCCGGGGCGCGCCTGAGCGGGCCGCTGGGGCGCTTGTGGACGCGCGGTTGAGGGATCGGTGCCAGCAGCCGCTGGTTCCGCCGGAGACGCTGGATCGGCTTTGGTTTCGAGCCCCTTGGAGACGGAACCGGCCGCATCGGCCATCCTTTGAGCGGCATCAGCCAAGGCATCGGCCGCGGGTTTGACAACCAGATCGCGCAACACACCGCTCAGCTTGTTCAACGGCTTGTTGAACAGCTCCGGATTGATTTCCAGCCCGCCCGGTAGTTTTGGCCGTGGTGGCTCTTCCCCTGCTGCCATCTGGACCTCCCGCACGCCCCTGTCTGAGTCATACCACGCCAGGCCGGCTGTCTACCGAGCGAAAGGCCTCGCTTGAGCCAGCCGCAGGCGAACACGGAAGAGGCCCCCGGTAAAACCGGAGGCCTCCTGCTGGTGTTGATTCGGGAAGATGCAAGCCGGAGGCTTACATCATATCCATGCCGCCCATGCCGCCGGGGCCACCCGCAGGCGCCGCCGACTTCTTCTCGGGCTTGTCGACCACCAGGGCTTCGGTCGTCAGCAGCATGCTGGCGATCGAGGCCGCGTTCTGCAGCGCCGAACGGGTCACCTTGGCCGGGTCCACGATGCCCGCTTCGATCATGTTCACGAACTCGTTGGTCAGCGCGTTGTAGCCGATGCCGGCTTCCTTGCCCTTGACCTGTTCGAGGATGACCGCGCCTTCGATGCCGGCATTCTCGGCGATCTGGCGGAGGGGAGCTTCCAGAGCACGCATGACGATCTCGACGCCGGTGCGCTCATCGCCCTTGACCTCGTGACGCAGGGTATCGAGGCCCTTGATCAGGTTGACCAGGGTGGTGCCGCCGCCCGCCACGATGCCTTCCTCGACGGCCGCCTTGGTGGCCGAGAGGGCGTCTTCGATGCGCAGCTTGCGGTCCTTCAGTTCGGTCTCGGTCGCGGCACCCACCTGGATGACGGCCACGCCGCCCGCCAGCTTGGCCAGACGCTCTTGCAGCTTCTCGCGGTCGAACTCCGAATCGGTCTCCTCGATCTGCTTGCGGATCTGAGCGATGCGCGCTTCAACCTTGGCCTTGTTCTCGGTGCCCGCCACGATCGTGGTCTTCTCACGGCCCACGCGCACCTGGCGCGCCTTGCCGAGGTACTGTTCGGTGACGTTCTCGAGCTTGAGGCCCTTGTCTTCCGAGACGACCTCACCACCGGTCAGGATGGCGATGTCTTCCAGCATGGCCTTGCGGCGATCGCCGAAGCCAGGCGCCTTGACGGCAACGGCCGTCAGGATGCCACGCAGCTTGTTGACGACCAGGGTCGCCAGCGCTTCGCCTTCCACGTCCTCGGCGATGATCATCAGACCACGGCCGCTGCGGGCGACCTTCTCGAGGATGGGGATCAGGTCGGCCACGGAGGTGATCTTGCGGTCCGTCAGCAGGATGTAAGGCTCGTCGTAGACGGCTTCCATGCGGTCGGAGTCGGTCACCATGTAGGGGCTGATGTAGCCCTTGTCGAACTGCATGCCCTCGACCACCTCGAGCGTGGTGCCCATGGTCTTGGACTCTTCGACGGTGATGACGCCGTCCTTGCCGACTTTCTCCATCGCGTCGGCGATCAGGCCGCCGATGTACTCGTCGTTGCCCGCCGAGATGGTGGCCACCTGGGCGATCGCCTGGCGGTTCTCGACCGGCTTGGCCAGCTTCTTGATCTCGGACACGGCCTTGGTCACGGCCTTGTCGATGCCATGACGGATGATCATCGGGTTGGCACCGGCAGCCACGTTCTTGAGGCCTTCGCGGGTCATCGCCTGGGCCAGCACGGTGGCGGTGGTGGTACCGTCGCCCGCGACGTCGTTGGTCTTGGTGGCGACTTCCTTGACCAGCTGGGCGCCGGTGTTCTCGATCGGATCCTCGAGCTCGATTTCCTTGGCGATGGTCACACCGTCATTGACGATCTGAGGGGCGCCGAACTTCTTCTCGAGCACCACGTTGCGACCCTTGGGGCCAAGCGTCACCTTGACGGCGTCGGCCACGGCATTGACACCCCGCTCGAGGGCGCGGCGGGCTTGCTCATCGAACAAAATCTGTTTGGGCATGGATGATTTCCTCTTCTGATTCGCTGGATGAAACGGGGCCTAGGAGATGACGCCGAGAATGTCCTTCTCAGCAATCAGCAGGTAGGTCTCACCATCGAGTTTGACCTCCGTGCCGGAATACTTGGCAAAGAGGACCTTGTCGCCGATGGCCACATCCACGGTTTGGCGGGAGCCGTTGTCGAGGGTCTTTCCAGGACCCACGGCGAGCACTTCACCCGTCTGGGGCTTTTCCTGAGCGGTGTCGGGCAGGACGAGACCACCAGCGGTCTTCTCTTCCTTCACGACCTTCACGACGACGCGATCGCCAAGGGGGCGGATCTTCGTGGCGGTAGCGGGCATGTCTGCATTCCTCCTGTGGGGTGCACGACGCCTGCATCAAGCAGCACTTGCGGCAGGCCAACACGTTCAACCTGTTAGCACTCATGTTAGACGAGTGCTAACACTGGTTATATACCGAGCCCGGCGATCGCTTGTCAAGCGCCATAGAAATGAAAAAGGCCGCCAACCGCGTTGGCGACCGGGGCAGACCGTGAGCCGGATCAAGCAGCGGCCTCCCACGCACCGTGCATGAGAGGCCGAAGGCCCTGTGGGCTGAGCTCAGAGTTCCTGCATGAGGTTGATGTAGGCGTCAGCGACCTGCCTCAGATAGAGCGCCTGCATGTAAGGTTCGGAGTTCTCCCCCACCCGTTGCCGGGCCGACGAGATTCGCTCGGTGATGCCGACAATCGTGGCCACCGGGGCACGGTGGATGGCGGCATGCTGAAGTTCCGTGTAGAGATTCGACAGGTCCGTCTGCACGTGATCGAGCTGGGTGTTGATCGTGGTGACGATGGAATCTAGCTGGGCGTGAAGGTGTCTGCGTTCCTCAGCCGACTTCAGCACGACCTCTTGCCGGGCCATGGCCTCACGCGCCACTACTGCCTCTGGACCTGCCAGGGGTGGTGAGGTGGGCTGGGCAGCCGCAACCGCCAGAGCCGCCGCTACCGGCGCCGCCGCCACGACCGTTTCAGCCATGCCAGCAGCTGCCGGCGCCTCTTCGATGGTGTCATCGATGGCGGCGAACACGGGCGCCCCCGGCATCGCGAACGGATCATCTTCCTCCGTGGGTGCCCCCATGGCGAAGGGAACAGCGGGCGAAGCCGCCTCAGCAGCGTCCATGGCCGGAAATACCGGCGCCCCCGGCATCGCGAACGGGTCGTCTTCCTCCGCAGGTGCTCCCATGGCGAAGGGATCGGCGGGCGAGGCCGTCTCCGCAGCGTCCATGGCCGGGAATACGGGCGCCCCCGGCATCGCGAACGGGTCGTCTTCCTCCGTGGATGCTCCCATGGCGAAGGGATCAGCGGACGAGGCCGTCTCCGCAGCGTCCATGGCCGGGAATACCGGCGCGCCCGGCATGGCGAACGGATCGTCTTCCACCGGCGCTCCAAAGGCAAAGGGATCAGCGGGCGAAGGCGTCTCAGCAGCGTCCATGGCCGGAAACACCGGCGCGCCCGGCATGGCGAACGGATCGTCTTCCACCGGCGCCCCAAAGGCAAAGGGATCAGCGGGCGAAGGCGTCTCCGCAGCGTCCATGGCCGGAAATACCGGCGCGCCCGGCATGGCAAACGGATCGTCTTCTGCCGGCGCCCCCATGGCAAAGGGATCAGCGGGCGGCGAGGCCTCGGCAGCGTCCATGGCCGGAAATACCGGTGCGCCCGGCATGGCGAACGGATCGTCTTCCACCGGCGCCCCCACCGCAAAAGAATCGGTCATTCCAGCATCTGCGGCAGGAAATCCGAAGGCGGCTGGGTCGCCACCAAATCCGGCGAAACCATCCGGGGGCGGAGACAGGAAATCCGGGACGCCCGCGGAAAAGTCGGGGAAGCCCTGGTCGGCGCCAGGGGCATCGAAGTTGGCAAACGACGAGGAGGCGTCGCCAAAGGTCGGCCCAGGCGAGGAAAAATCGGGAAAGGCCGGATAGGCCTCCGGTTCTCCCAAGGAAGCGAATGGCGTCGCAGCCCCATCGGGCGGCGCCTGATACAGAGCCAGCAGATCATCCAGACTTGCGTCAGTACCCGGTGCGCCCAACGGAGGCGCTGAACCCGCGCCCCAGGCGGCGTCTGTGGGCGCTCCGGAACCCGACCCCGGCGTCTGTTCGAACGGGAAATCCAAACCTGCCTCCGCTATCCACGCTGTATCAGCGTCTTGGCGCCGCGCATCCGGCACGCCGACGCCCGCATGATACGCCCGCGAGGGGAAACGTTATGTGATGCCGATCAGTCTTCCCCGATGCGCAAAACCGCCATGAAGGCCTCTTGGGGCACCTCGACGCGGCCCACCTGTTTCATCCTCTTTTTACCCTCTTTCTGTTTTTCGAGCAACTTGCGCTTCCGCGAGATGTCGCCGCCATAACATTTGGCCAGCACATTCTTGCGCATGGCGCTGATGGTCTCGCGGGCGATGATCTTCGAACCGATGGCGGCTTGAATGGGCACCTCAAATTGCTGACGAGGAATCAGTTCGCGCAGTTTCTCCGCCAGCTGACGTCCCACATAGGCAGACTTGTCGCGATGCACAATGGTGGAAAGGGCATCCACCGCTTCCCCGGCCAGCAAGACGTCGAGTTTGACCAGCTGACTCGGTTGCATCCCGATCAGTTCGTAATCCAAGCTGGCGTAGCCGCGCGTGCGGCTCTTGAGCTGGTCGAAGTAATCGGTGATCAGTTCGGCCAGCGGCAACTCGTACGTGAGCAAGGAGCGGGTCTTGTCAATGTATTCCATGTTCTTGAAGATACCGCGCCGACTCTGGGTGAGTTCCATGATGGCCCCGACGTAATCAGCCGGGGTAATCACGGACAGCTTCACATACGGTTCTTCCGTCGTCTGAATCTGCCCCGGATTGGGCCAGTTGTTCGGGTTATCGACCATCACGACTTCGCCGTTGGTCTTGGTCACGCGATATTCCACCGAAGGGGCCGTTGTGATGAGCGTCAGGTTGTACTCGCGCTCCAGGCGTTCCTGAATGATTTCCATATGAAGCAGGCCCAGAAACCCGCAGCGGAAACCAAAACCAAGTGCCACGGAAGTTTCAGGCTCCCAATGCAAGCTGGCATCGTTGAGCGACAGTTTTTCGAGCGCCTCGCGCATGTCCGGATAGTCATCGGCCGAAGTGGGATACAGGCCACAGAAGACCATCGGGATGGCCTGCTTGTAACCCGGCCAGGCCTCGCTGGCAGGTGACGCCACCCGCGTGATGGTATCGCCCACCCGGGCATCCCCGACGCTCTTGATACTGGCCGCCAGATAGCCGACTTCGCCCACGGACAGGGCGTTGACCTGGGTTTGCTTGGGGCGCATGACCCCCAGTTCGGTCACGTCGTATTCCTTGCCTGTGGCCATGAAGCGAACCTTGTCGCCGACCCGCAAGGTGCCATTCATGACCCGGAAGAAAATCACCACGCCCCGATAGCTGTCGTAAAACGAGTCGAAGATCAGCGCTTGCAGCGGCGCATCCGCCTCCCCCTTGGGGGGCGGCACCGTTCGCACCACCGCCTCACAAATCTCGTGGATGCCGATGCCTTCCTTGGCGGAGGCCAGCACGGCCAGATCAGGGTCCAGCCCGATCACGTCGGCGATCTCCTGCTTGACCCGCTCAGGCTCGGCCGAAGGCAAGTCGATCTTGTTGATGACCGGGACGATTTCCAGGTTGTTGTCGACCGCCAGATAGACGTTGGCCAGGGTCTGGGCCTCGACGCCTTGCGTGGCGTCCACCACCAGCAAGGCCCCCTCGCAGGCCGCCAGGCTGCGGGACACCTCGTAGTTGAAGTCGACGTGGCCCGGCGTGTCGATCAGGTTGAGGATGTACATTTCCCCATCTTCGGCCCGGTAATCGAGCCGCACGGCCTGAGCCTTGATGGTGATGCCTCGCTCCTTTTCAATGTCCATGGAGTCGAGGATCTGGGCCTCCATCTCGCGCGCGGACACGGTGCCCGTGTACTCCAGCAAGCGATCGGCCAGGGTCGACTTGCCGTGGTCGATGTGGGCGATGATGGAAAAATTGCGGATGCGGGCAGGATCGATGGCGCTCATGAGTCACTCATTATAACAGGGCCCGTCTTTCCGCGTATCAGGACGTGTGGCGCCGGGTCAAAGCACCCCTGGTCACATCGAAAATTTCTGCCGAATCGACCCAGGCCGCCGAGAAATCGTTGAGGTGGGTGCTGGTGACAAAGGTCTGAACATCGTCCCCAATCGCCGCAAGCAGGGCGTTCTGGCGTTTGATATCGAGTTCGGCGAGCACATCGTCGAGCAGAAGCAACGGCATTTCCCCACTGCAGCGATGCAGGTGTTCCAGTTCGGCCAGCTTGAGGGCCAGCACCAGCGTCCGCTGCTGCCCCTGAGAACCGAAAAACTTGGCCCCTCGCCCGTCCAGTTCAAACGCCAGATCATCGCGATGTGGGCCCACCAGCGATTGGCCCCGCTGAACTTCCTGACGGAACCCACGCGCCAGCGCCTCTCGCAACTGAGGTTCCCAATCATCGTCCGGTCCTTCGAAATTCACCGCAGGCAAGTAGCGCAGCACCACCGCTTCACGTCCCTCGGCGATCGCGGCGTGATGGGCAGAAACCCGGTCTGAAAGCGCGTTCACGAGTGCCTGACGCCGGCGCCAGATCGCCAGCGCCAACCCCAGCAACTGCTCATTCCAGGCCTCGAGCAAGCCCACTGACGGTCGCTCGCGCCAGGTTCGTAAAATCTGATTTCGCTGCGCCAGCACCCGCTGGTAATCCTGAAGTTGCTGATGGTGCATGACCTGGAGCTGAACCAGCATGGTGTCGAGAAAGTCGCGTCGCTCACCCGGGCCCCCTTTGACGAGCATCATGTCTTCGCTGCGAAACCAGACGACCAAAAGCTTACCCAGCACATCCAGCAGGCGCTTCTGAGAGAGCCCATTCAAGCGAAAGGCCCGCCTGCCCTGGGTGCGCAACAGCATGTCGAGCGCCAGTTCACTCAGTTCGCGGCGCGCGCGCACCCGGATGATGGCTTGTTCGCGCCCCCAGTGCACGATGTCGGCATCTTTGCGGGCCGTCGGACTTTTGAAGGTGGCCATCATGCCGATGGACTCGAGCACGTTGGTCTTGCCCTGGGCGTTGTCCCCGAGCAGGATCACCTTGCGACGCTCAAACTCGACGGCAAGCTGCTGATAACTGCGGTAATCCGTGAGTTCGAGACGGTGAAGAAACATCGTTTCGGTGCCGTTCCTCGGATGGCCAAGACGCGCAACGCCCCAGGGAGCTGGCTTTGTTCAGCGCGCCCGAAACCGGCTCAACCGCGATTCACCGGCATCAACAAACAGATCTGATCATCCGAATGCTCCGGACGCAACAAGGCGGGCAGCAAAGGAGCGTTCATGCTGAAGCGGACCGTCTCCGCGTCCACGTTTTTCAGGGCATCGATCACGAAGGTGGCGTTGAACGAGATGGTGATGGGCTCGCCGGAGAATTCGATCGGCAACACCTCGTCGGAATCACCCACCTCGGATGATTGCGCCATCAGCAGCAACTCGCCGGACTTGAATTCCAGCTTGATGGTGTGGGCTTCGCGATCGAGCGCCATGATGCTCACCCGTTCGACAGCCGCCAGGAAACTGGCTCGGTCGAGTTTGGCCTCACGCTCGAAAGCCTGAGGAATGATCTGTCGGTAATTGGGATAGGTACCATCCACCAGGCGACTGGTCATGTAGCGGTCAGGCATCTGAAACACGACCTGGTTCTGCGCCGAGCGGATCTGCACCTGTCCCGCACCGCTGGCGGTAAGTTGCCGCGAGAGTTCGTCCATGGTGCGACGCGGCACCACCAGCGACATCTTGGCATCAGCCCCCTGGCTGGTCGCCTGCCGCCAGGCCAGACGGAATCCATCGGTGGCCGCCAGTTCGAGCTTGCCTTCCGCCAGTTCGGTCAGAATGCCCGAGATGACCGCCTTGTCTTCACCGGCCGCCGCATAAAGGGTTTGGCGGATGCTGCGAGAAAGTTCCGCCGTTTCCAGCGCCACCGGCGTGGCATCCTCGCTGGGCATCGGAAGTTCGGGAAATTCCTGAGCCGACAGTCCGCGCAAAGTGAATTTGGCCCGCTGGCAACGCAAGGTGATCTCGTTGCTGCCGTCCGGCTTCTTGATCTCGACCTCGGCCGCAGGCAATTTGGTCACGATATCGCCCAGCGTTTTGGCAGCCAAGGCGATCGCGCCCGGTACCCGCACATCCGCCATCACTCTGGCTTCCAGACCGATTTCCAGGTCGGTTGCCGTCAGAATCAAGGCCCCCTTGCTGGTTCCCCCGTGCGGGTCCGTCACCGGCGCGTCGGGATCGGCCACCAGCTTGATGTGGGACAGGATGGGCAAAGGACCGCGAATCGAAACGGCACGGGTCACGGCCTGAATGCCGCGGGCGAGTTGTTCACGAGAAACGAGGACGTGCATGGCGAGGTACTTTCGACGATTCCTGACGGGGTTGGCATCATACCACCCGCTGAGAAAACCGGTAAATGCAGGCGGTTGAGCGTCAGCAAGAGGTGTTGCAGGCTCGTCTTTCAGAACCCATCCCCCACTTTTCCGCCTGGTTATCCACCAAAAACGGCAGGTTATCCACCGAATTCTCCACCGTTTTGTCCGTTCGGTCGTTTGTCTCCCCGATCGCGGCGACACCTATTTTTTTTTACGCGCTCTTAAAGAGAATCCTGCTTTTATTTATTTTTCTTACCAGTAGTAATAGGGGCTGTGGAAATGGTGGATAAGTAGGGGATTTTTCAAGTCTGACCTGCTTCGGACCCGGTTGAAAAGATCAGGAGAAGTTCGGCACTTGTCCACGGGCTCGTTCAGGCGGTGCAAAATCCAGCCACTTTTCCACCGACGAGGCGGCGGTTGGGAGGAATTTATCCACCTAGTTTTCCACCATGCCCTCAGACTGGCCCGATGGAGGGAACGGTGGAAAACCTCAAAACCCGCTTCAGTAAAGGTTTTTTGTTTTCATCGATTCCCTCTGAGCGGCATTTCTAGTGGTGGAAAAGTGATCAGGGTTACAACGGTTCAGCATCCTGTCTGGATTTTGGGGGATTTATCCACCGCTTTTCCCCCTGCTTTTCCCCTCACTTTCCCCAAGTTTTCCACCGAGCCGCCAGGGGGGGCAAATGCTTCTTCAGGCCTTGTCAAGGGCTGAAACGATCGTCAGATCAAGCCTTTGGGGCGTTAACATCTTTGTTCAGATGTCGCAAGGCCTAGAAAACTTGATGCGTTTTCCACCAAGTTATCCACAGGTCAGGCGCCAGCTTTCCCCAAGTTATCCCCAATCAGTCGAGGGACACGCAGCCCCGGTCCGGCCGACGGCATCCACCAGACCTCAGCCGGCAGGCCCAGGGGTCTGGGGAAGGTCGTGAGGGCGTCCCCTCTCGCGACGCCCTCAGCTCTTCAGGCGGGCCGTGAAGCGCTGGATATCGGCCGTCAGCTGGGTGTCGCGTCCGATCTGGCCCTTGATCTTCTCGATGGCGTGCATGACCGTGGTGTGGTCACGCCCGCCATACTTGCTGCCGATGATGTTCAAACTCATGTCGGTCAGCTCCCGGGCCAGGTACATCGCGACCTGACGGGCCTGCGAAATTTCCTTGGTTCGCCGTGAACCCACCAGATCCGTGACGTCCAGGTGATAGTGTTCGGCCACCATGTCGTTGATCAGGGCGATCGTGATGGGCTTGGAGGGGCTGATGGTGCCCAGAGCCTTCTCGGCCAGGCCCACGGTCAAGGGTTCATTCGACAGGCTGGCATAGGCCATCGCGCGAATGAAGGCCCCCTCCAGTTCCCTCACGTTGTTGGGATAGGCACTGGCAATGTATTGCAGCACATCGTCCGGCGCGTGGATCGCATCCACGTCGGCTTTCTTTTTCAGAATGGCGATGCGGGTTTCGAGATCCGGCGTTTGGATGTCCGCGATCAAGCCCCATTCGAAGCGGTTGCGCAGGCGGTCCGTCAGGGCAGCGATTTCTTTGGGCGGCCGGTCCGAACTGATCACGATTTGTTTGCCCGCTTCGTGCAGGGCGTTGAAGGTGTGGAAAAACTCTTCCTGGGTGGCTTCTTTGCCTTCCATGAACTGGATGTCATCGACCAGCAGCAGATCGATCTGTCGGTAGCGATTCTTGAAGTCCATCATGCGGTCTTCCTTGATCGCGTTGATCAGCTCATTGGTGAATTTTTCACTCGACAGATAGGCCACCTTCATTTCCGGATGGCGACCGAGCAAATGGTGGGCGATCGCGTGCATCAGATGGGTTTTTCCCAGGCCGACATCCCCGTAGATGAACAGAGGGTTGTAAGCTCTGGCGGGGCTCTCGGCCACCGCCACGGCCGCCGCATGGGCAAAATGGCTGTGGCTGCCGATCACGAAGGTCGCGAAGGTATATTTGGGGTTGAGGATCCCCACGACGGGACTGCCCCCGCCAGGTCGTCCGAGCGGCGCCGGGCTCTTTTCGACCACGATGGGGGGGTCGAATGCCTCCGGTCTGGTGTCGGCAATCGGCACGATCAGTTCGATCTCGAGTGACTCGCCCGACACGTCCTGAAGCACGGAGCGGAGCAAGAGATCGTGCTGGTGCTTGCGCATCTGGTCGCGGACGAAGCGATTGGGGACTTCCACGACCGCTTGCCCGCTCTCGAGCGTCACCAGGCGTGACGGTTCGAAAATCGTCTTGTAACTGGGCGTACTGCCAAGCTTGGCTTGAATCTGGGCCAGGCTTTTTTGCCAGACTTCGTCGACCGACATGGGGGGCGGGGAATCATTTCATTGCTGGGCCAGCGGGTCGGGCATCAGGTCGATAACCAGATCCAGCGGCGGGGATGGTCAACTCGGACGCACCTGAAATGCTTGATCGGGGCTTGCTCGATGTGTTATTATTCGAATTCTTAGCCGGATCTTAAACGGCTCATGGCCGTTCGGCGCGTCTGCTTGCTCATCGTAACAGCTTGCACCGGGTCGATCCAGCGCGCAGATCTTGATATCAACATAATCTCCGGCGCGGCAGGTCGTCCGATGACCGCTCGCCCTGAAAGGCAGGTGAAATCCCATGAAGATGACCTTCCAGCCGAAAAAGCGTCAGCGCAAGAAGGTGCACGGTTTCCTCCAGCGCATGGCCTCCTCAGGTGGTCGGAACGTGCTGCGGCGTCGTCGCGCCAAGGGGCGCAAGCGCCTGTCCGCCTGATTCCTCACCGGTCGATGCTGCCCGCCGCAGAGCGCCTGCGCAAAAATCACGATTTTCGTGTCGTGTTTGCCCAGGGACGTTCCTTCGGTGGGCCTTTTTTTTCCTTGCGCGTCAGGCAGACCCCCGAGGTACCGACAAGCCGGGCGTTCGGATTTTCGTTGTCGCGCAAGGTCGGCAAGGCCGTCTTGCGCAACCGGCTCAAGCGACAGCTGCGAGACATCCTGAGACGCCTCGGACCACAGCTGGGCTTCGGTTTCCAGCTTGTTTGCCAGGTCAAGCCGCAGGCGGCCGAGGCTTCCTATGCCGAGCTCCGTCAGGCCATGATGGTACAGTGCCAGCGCGCGGGGCTGATGCAGCCGGTGGCGACCGAACCAGTCCTTCCCCAGAATGATGTATAATGTCGGGCTCATGACGCGGTTTCGTCTTGTTGATTTGGTGATTTCGCTGATCCGAATCTATCAGGCGGTCAGCCGCTTCTGGCCCAGGGTGTGCCGGTTTCATCCGACGTGTTCGCACTATGCGGTCATGGCGTTCGACCGGCACGGACTGCTTCGAGGGGGCGCGCTAGCCGTTCGCCGCATCGGACGCTGTCACCCCTTTCACCCCGGAGGAATCGATCCGGTTCCTTGAGACGTCGGTTCGAGGGCGCCTTGTTCGACAAGCCCGGAGCTGACGAGGTTTTAAACACTCATGTTCGATTATCTGGTCAATGGCATGATGATGCCGATTCTGGAGATGTTCCACCGCGTCTCCGGTAGTTATGGCTTTGCCATCATCATGATCACGGTGGTGGTGCGCGTGGCAATTTTCCCGCTGTCTGCGAAGCAGTACCGCAGCATGAAGGAAATGCAGGAGCTCCAGCCGCGCTTGAAGGAATTGCAGGCCAAGTACAAGGACAACCCGCAGGAACTCAATCAGGCCATGATGGCCTTCTATCAGGAACACAAGGTCAATCCCTTTGGTGGGTGCTTGCCCTTGCTGATCCAGATGCCCTTCCTGATCGCCCTCTACACGCTGCTGATTTCCACCGAGTTCACCCAACGCCTGAACCATCAGGGCTGGCTGTTCATTCAAGACCTGACCCGCGTGGGCTTCTATCCCACCTGGCATGCCCCGCTCGATCCGTTTGTCGGATTCTTCCACTACCTGACGACCGGGGGCTTGTTCTGGGACAACATCGCCATGATCGTGGTTTTCGGTGTCACCACCTACATCACCCAGCTCATGATGATGACGGATCCGAACGACCCGATGCAGCGTCAGATGCTGCACACCATGCCCATCATGATCACCGTGATGTTCCTGCTCATTCCGCTGCCGGCGGGTGTGCTGCTTTACACGGTATTCTCGAATTTCTTCACCATGGGTCAGTATCTGGTGTTGAAAAACATGTACGGCGTGGCCAAGCCTGCAGCCGCCAGTGCGGCGAATTCAACCATCGAAGTGTCGGCGGTTCCCGTGACAGCCAACGATGGGAAGTCGGCATCCAAGAAGAGGAGATAGGGGATGGAGTTCACCGAAGACGTCGTTGTGGAATCACAGGACGCAATTCTCGACACGGCGCTCGACTTTCTGGCTGCGCTGGTGGGGGCCATGGACCTGGCGGCGGATATCGCCATCACCAGCGAAACCGAGGAGCAAATCACGATCCGCATCGATTCGGATGAGGATGCAGGCGTGTTGATTGGTCGCAAGGGACAGACGCTGCAGGCCATTCAATATCTGTTGAACGTGCTCTATGGTACGCGTCTGGATCGTCGCATCAGCGTGGACGTGGGAGATTACCGCGCCCGCCACGAGGAGAAGTTGCTGGAAGATGCGCATCATGCGGCCAGTCGGGTGCAGGAGAGCGGCAAGCGCTTCGCACTCGAGCCGATGAACCCGGCCGATCGTCGCACGGTGCACCACCTGGTCTCCGAGCAATATCCTGACCTGCAAACCTATTCGACCGGCGAGGAGCCCAACCGTCGCATCGTGATCGAGCCGCGCGGCGCCACGGGTCCGCGCCCTGGTGAGATCGGGCGTTGGGGCGGTGGTCGCGCACGCGACCCGCGCAACTTCGATGGTCGTCGTGGCGGAACCTACCACTCCCGTCGCCCACGCTGATCCCTTTCAGGGAGAGGGCCCGCTGCGATCATGGCGATCGCGGCGGGCCCTTCTGTCAGGTGAGTTTATTAAATAGATTTAATTGACTTAACAGGCATTTGACGTCACGCCGGACGTGTCCCGGGTGATACATGCATGAGGGTGTTGGTGCGGCAGCAAGGCCGCTCGCTGAGGAGAATGTTCATGTCGAATTCGGGGCCACTGCGTGCGTCCACTTCACCTCTGGCAGGTTCTCTGCCGGCGGCTGCGCCCACGCTTCCCACGGCTGCAGCTCCTCAGGTGCCGGCTGCGCCAGCCCTGCCCGGAAGTCCCGCCATCGCGGCCGACGGCAACCGGACGACCGCGCCCGGGCCGGTGAGTCAGCTCACCCTGCCTGCGACGAGTGCTGCGCGTCCTGCCCCGGACACCGGCAAGACCTGGGGCGGCCCGGACTCCAAGGTGGAACTGAATTTCGGTCATCGGCCCGATGCCCAGGGGCGCCTGTACAAGCTGGACCCCTCCGGGGTGCCGGTCTGGGCGGCCAACGGCAAGGCAATCACGGCCGACCAGTGGGCCAACATGCCCAAGTTCCAGCAGGAGGCGATCGCCGCCCAGGTGCCGGAAGCGCAGCGCGCGGGTTTTCTCGCGGAGATGGCAACCGGCGTGGCCTCGCGCGCCTTTCGAACCAAGCCGGCGCCGCTGGCCGGGGTTGACCCCAATCTGCCGCTGTCCGGTGATGCCAAAGGCGAGATGGCCAATCTGGCGCAGCTGGCCATCCAGAAGTCCCAGGGCAAGCGGCCGGACGGCATGTGCTATTCACATGTGGCCGACTACCTGGAGAAGTTCGGTGTGAAATATGGCGCCTTCGGTGCCAACGCGCCCGCGCTGTCGGGCGCTTACGCCAAGAACTTCGCTGAGCTGGTCGATGCCGACCCCGCACGTTACGGCCTCAAGAAATTGGCCCTCGACAACCCCTATCAGGCCCCTCCCGGCGCGATCGTGGTGGTGAAGCCCAACACGCCCGGGACGTCCCACCCGGTGGCCGGTGACATCGCGATCGCCACGGGCCAGGGCTGGTTCGCCAACGGCGGCGAGATGGGCTACGGCGGCCCGCAGAACTTCCCGCCCGGCAATGGTCACGTGCTCGGCATCTACGTGCCGGCCTGAACGATTCAGACGGGGTTCGTGTGGCCGTCTTTATACGAGCTGGCCACACGAACCTGCCACGTCAGTAAACCCAGAATGATTGGGTCACCTTCCAGGTCTTCTTGACGCCCGGAGAGCTTGATGGGCTCGGGCTGGGAGTGGGCACGTCCGCTGATGGCGCGGATGGAGTCGGCGACGGCGCAGGGGAAGCAGAGACGCTGTCATTGACTTCAAATTCGGGTGCCACGTTGATTTCAATGCGCATTTTTTGTTTCAAGGCCAGGGTGATGCGAATGGCCCGTTCGTAGTTTTCCGGAATCTGGTCCCCGCCCTCATCAGCCCAGGTACCGCTCTCCAGGGTCCAGCCCTCTTTTTCGTAGCGGGCGTGCAATTTCTGGTAATGCGCGAACACGCGGGAGGGGGTGTCTTTGGTCTGCAAGGTCCGCATGGCACCGGAACTGGGCAAGCCCAGCGGATCATTGGCCCCGAAAGGTTCCGTCGACAGGGTCGTGGCGCCGGGATACGCGGCAAACTTCATCATCGAGGTGATTTCAGGCCGCATCGTACGGGCGGAACTGCCGAACGGAACGCATCCCGAACTTGCGAGCAGGGCTCCGGTGACCACGATCCAGGCCGCGCGACGAATGAGGTGTGTCATCAGAACCACCACAGCAACCCGCCGCCGAAGGCTGGCGTGTAGCCAAAACCCTGGTCGTTGTAAAAGAAGGACATGCCGCCCTCGAAAAAGAAATTGCCCCAGGTGAAACCGGCTCCTGGCGCGACGTTGATCTGCGGACTGGTGCCGCCTGACAACCCGCCCATGCCCGAGAAAAGCGAGATGCCCGCACCGCTGGCGAGCAGGCCGTAGAGCGAGCCTGAAGAATGGCGGGCCAGTTCCTTGGTGAGGGCGCCGCCGACGTTCCAGAAGCCACTGGCGCCCTGCCCCCAACCCACACCTGCCACGTGGTAGCCGAAGCCGTTCGGGAAGGTGCGGAAGTAAGTCAGGCCTGAGCCGGCAATCCAGCTGACGGACATCCCCAGCCCTTGGCGTTCCACGGCGGTTCCCGGGACCGCGTTCGTCTGTGCCGAGGCGGATGCGGGCTGGCTACAGAGCAGGGCGACAGAGAGAGCAAGCGCCAGGCGTTTCACGGTAAGCGTCCCTTTCAAGCATCGTATGGCGTTGAACCGCTGCCCTTATACCCGGCTTCAAACGGTCCCCATGAAGCCATTTGGCTTCGTGGGATGGCTTCATTGGTAGTCCACCTGTGCGATGAACAAGACGGGAGGCGCGTGCGTATCTTGTCTCCGCAGTCCCTATGGGCTGCCGTCAGGGATTCCAGCTTGCCCGCCTGTGAAACGCCCCTCGATAGGCGTTTCCAGGGTCAGGCAAGACCAGAGGCCAGGGGACTTGCTCCCCTGGCCTCGAGCTTCGAGCAGTGGATCGGGTTTAGCCGCTGATCACCCGCGTGGCCAGCTGCTTCACCCACTGGCCGGCGGCCTGCGTCGTTTCCGTGAGTTCGCGCTGCATGGTCTGATAGGCCTGGTCGTGGCGGGCCCAGGCGCCTTGCCAGCTCCGGGTGATGCCGCCCTCCGCGACGTAGGCGCGGGTGGCCTGCCCAGCGCGGTAGGTGGCATCGGCCGCCCGCCGGGTGAGCCGACCGGCCTCGTAGGCGGCGGTGCCGAGCAGGGCCAGGTCTTCGGCGGCCCGCCGGATCGGGGCGGGGGTGCCGGTGGGCCGGGGGGGCGTCTTGGCGATCGGTTTGGCCGCGGGCGGTGCCTTGGGAGCCGGCTTGGTGGCCACAGGCGGTTGCGGGGCCACGGGGACCGGCTTGCCGGGGACGGGATTCACCACCGGCTTGGTCTTGCCGGCGGCCTTCTTGACGCTGCGCGTGACGCGTCCGGCTGCCGCCGACTTGCCCAGCTGGGCGCGCGTGGCCGGCCGCAGGCCGTTGGTGAGCGCCGTGACCAGCTCCGTGTTCACGCCGGCGGTGCCGAGCTTTTCCGCGATGCGCTGGCTGGCCAGGGCCAGCGCGTCCGTTTGCTTGAGGCCCTGCTTGATGGCTTGCTGGAAGACCAGATCGCCGGCCGTCAGCGCTTCGCTGGCGACCAGCTTGGTGACGCCCGCGCCGGTCAGCAGCTGGGTGGCCTTCTTGGTCAGCACCGGCGGCGCCATGACGGCCTGGGCCGCCGCCTTGGCCGCGACCGTGCGACCCACCTTGGTGGCGCTGCGGGTGGCCAACTCATCCCCGGCGACGCGGGTGGCCGCCTGGCTGGTGCGCTTGGCCGCCTGGCGGGCAGCCTGGGCGGTTGGCTTGGCGGCGAGCTGGCGGACAACCTGGCTGGTGATGGGCATGGGTCGGATTCCTTCTCTCACATCCGCTTCGCGGGCGCCACCGGCGCGGGGGCGAAGCTGGTTCTCACACACACGGTCGGTGAACGACCAACCACCTTCTGTTTCCATCGCCCTGGTTCCGGGTCGGTTCCGAACTCGCCCGTCCGACTTTGTGTTTTGTTTAAATTGATTTTCAGACGCGGCGATAGGGTCTCAATTCAAGCTGGGGACTGATTTTCGGTCACTGATGCTGGGATTTTGAAGGCCCAAATCTGAACTGGGCCCGTCAGCACGGATCCCTGGCCGCTAACGGCGCATCCAGATCGACTTCCGGAAATTAATCCGATGTTAATGAGGAGATGTTCCTGCTGGAACTGGGGTGAAACCCGGGCTGACCATCTCCTTTCATGTGAGCCCTGGTCGGGTGGCGCCCGGGGTGGTGTGTGAGGAATCCCTGCCATGTCGATCCTTTCGAAAGCAGTCGCCAGCACGGTCAAGCACGCGATGCCGACTGCTCGCCAGGCCGCGGTGCGCACGAGCCGGGAGGTCGGCGAGGAACTGGCGCCCGTGGCCGCTCGGGCGGCCGAGCAGGCCGTCAAGCCGATCGCCCTGCTGCCTCCTGCCGCCAGCGTGCGCGAGATCGGTCGCAAGGTGGGCTGGGTGGAAGCCGGCTGGCAGCGCCAGGAGCGCCTGATGCGTCGCATGAGCCCTTCGATGGATGGCGCTGGCGATCGCCTCGGGCTCTCCCGCGCCCGCACCTGGATGGCCCGTGAGGGGCGGGCCGGCGTGGTGCGCCACAACCAGGGCGTGGTGGCGGCCCGCAAGAATCTGGAACAGTTCTCCAATGGACCGCTGGTGCGCGCCGCCAGCCGCGACCTCGGCCGCACGGCCAGGGCGCTGGATGGCCCGGCCCACGTGGTTTTGCAGACGGCGGACTTCGTCTATCAGTTCGTGCCGTTCCGGCCGGTCTTCGACCGACTGGCCCTGGTGCAGCGGATGAGCCAGGCGTATGATGCCGTCAAAACCGACCCCAACAGCGTGCGCCGCTGGGTCAAGGGGCTCGGCGACAAGTTGCCCACCTTCTAGGTTTTCATGCACGACCCTCACTTCTCGTCCGCCGAACGCGAGGCGGTCTATCGCGCCATCCGCGAGCGTCGCGACGTGCGCGCCTATCGGCCCGACCCGGTGCCGGAGGCCACGCTCTGGCGCATCTTGGAGGCCGCCCACCAGGCCCCTTCGGTCGGGCGCATGCAGCCCTGGAACTTCATCCTGGTGCAAGACCCGACCCTGCGTCAGGAGGTCTATGACCACTTTCGCGCCGTCAACGCCCGCGCCTCGCAGCTGCATGCCGGCGATCGCCAGGCCGCCTACCAGGCGCTGAAGCTGCAGGGCATCCTGGATGCGCCGGTGAATCTGCTGGTCACGTGCGATCGCGGCCGCGGCGGCGAGCATGTGCTCGGGCGCGCGACCATGCGTGAGATGGACCTCTACAGCACCTGCCTGGCCGTGCAGAACCTCTGGCTGGCGGCACGGGCCGAGGGCCTGGGGGTTGGCTGGATGAGCCTGATGGAACCTGCGCACATCGCGGCCCTGCTCGGTCTGCCCGATGGGGTGGTGCCGGTGGCCTACCTGTGCCTGGGCCATCCGGTCGAGCTGCCGACCAGTCCGCTGCTGGGGCGGGTCGGCTGGCGCGAGAGCCTGCCGCTGGATTCGCTGGTGTTTGCGGATCGCTGGGGCGTGGCGCGACCCTTCGCCGAGGCGCCGGCCGGGGCGCCCCCCCCTCCGACCGGCCTGCCCGCACCGGACCTGCCGGTCGTGCTGGCCCCGGCCCCCTGCTCCTGGCATCCGCCGGACGATCCGGCCGAGGGCGTGCTGGGGGCTGACCTGTTGCGTCGCCGCTTTCGCCGCCTGCCCACCCCGCGCGGCGCACTCGGGCGGCTGGAAGCGCTGGCGCTGCAGCTGGCCGAGGTGCAGCGGCGCATGCGGCCGACCCTGCGGGCGCCCTGGATCGTGGTGATGGCCGGCGATCACGGCGTGGCGCGCGAGGAGGGCGTCAGTGCCTACAAGCCCGAGGCCACTGCCATGATGGTCTATCGCTTTCTCAGTGGCGGCGGCGTGGTCAACGCGCTGGCCCGCGAAACCGGCGCCGGTCTGCTGGTGGCCGATCTCGGCGTCGACCATGATTTCGGCGCGGCCGATGCGCTGCTGGATGCCAAGGTGCGGCGCGGCACCCGCAATTTCTGCCAGGAAGCGGCCATGACCCCGGCCGAGCTGGCCCAGGCGATCGCCGCCGGGGCTGAAACGGTCACGCGCTTGCCCGAGCTGGATCTGCTGGTGCTGGGCGAGATGGGCATCGGCAACACCACCGCCGCCTCGGCGCTGGTGGCGGTGCAGTTGGGGCTGACGCCGACCGAGGTGCTGGGGCCCGGCGCCGGGCTGGGGCCGCGGGGCCTGGCCCGCAAGCAGGAGGTGCTGACCCGCGCGCTGGCCCTGCACGGGGCGGCCGCCCGGCTCGATCCCAGCGAGGCCCTGCGCTGTCTGGGTGGCTATGAGATCGCCGGCATGGTCGGGGCGATCGAGGCGGCGGCGGCGCGTGGGGTGCCGGTCTTGCTGGACGGCTTCATTGTCGGGGCGGCCGCGCTGATCGCGGCGGCGCGCACACCGGCCTGCCGTACGGCCCTGATTGCCGCCACGCGCTCCGCGGAGCCCGCGCATGACCGCGTGCTCGCGGCCCTGGAACTGGTGCCCATGCTCGATTGGGGCCTGCGTCTGGGCGAGGCCAGCGGCGCGGCCCTGGCCTTCGGCTTGTTGAAGGCCGCCGTGCGGGTCTCGGCCGAGGTATCGACTTACGAGGAAGCCAACCTCGAAGAGCCGCTTGCGGCCGGAGGCCAGACGTGAACCCGGAACCTGCGCCGACCGATGCGGCCGTGGTCGTGCCCGTGGCACCGATCCAGCGCCCCTTCTGGCAGGAGGAGCCGCGTCGCATGGCGATCGCCGTGATCTTCCTGACGCGCGTGCCGCTGCGTCTGGCCGGCGACGTCACGCCGGCCGACATCGCCGCGGCCAGCCGCTATTACCCGCTGGTCGGGGGCCTGGTCGGGGCTGCCGTCGGGGGCATGTTCGTCCTGGCGGGCGGCTACTATCCTCCCCTGCTGGCCGCGACGCTGGCCGCCTTGGGTGCCGCCGTGCTGACGGGCGCTTTTCATGAGGATGCCCTGGGGGATGTGGCCGACGCCTTTGGCGGCGGCATGAGCGTGGCCCGCAAGCTGGAGATCATGAAGGATTCGCGGCTCGGGACGTATGGCGTGCTGGCACTGGTCGGGGCCCTGTTGCTGCGCATTCAGGCGATCGCCGGGTTGCCGCTCGCGGTGGCCCTCCCGGCGCTGGTCGCGGTGCATGCCGCCAGCCGCGCCGGCATCGTCGGCATGCTCTGGCGCTCACCGCGGGCCCGCACGGAGGGGTTGGGGGCCGACACGGTCGGGCTCTCCTGGCGGGAACCCCTCGTGGCGCTGGCGACCGCCTTGCTCTTGGGACTGCTCTGCCTGCCCCTGCCCGCGGCCCTGGGCGTGCTGGCACTGTGCCTGCTGAGCGCGCTGGGCATGGATCGTTACGCGCGGGAGCAGGTCGGGGGCGTGACCGGGGACGTGCTCGGGGCCTCCCAGCAGGTCGGCGAGCTGGTCGCCCTGCTCGCCCTCGGGGCCTGGCTGGCGATCGAACCCGCGGTGGTCCTGGGTGCCCCTGTCTGGCGGCCCTGATGCGCCTGTTTCTGATTCGCCATGCGCCGATCGAGGCGGCGTACCGCGGCCGGATCGTGGGGCGCCTCGATGTGGCGGCCGAGCTGCCGGCCGCCGCGGCCGTCGGAGCGATGCCCTGGGGGCCTGAGGCCCGCTGGCTGGTCTCCCCGGCCCGACGCGCGCGCGAGACGGCAGGCTGGCTCGGGGCGACCCGGTGGGTCGAGGAGGCAGATCTTTGGGAGCAGAGCCACGGCGATTGGGAGGGCCGCACCTGGGCGGACGTGCTGGCTTCTGACCCTGAGGCGGCGGCCTATCTGGAAGCCTTCGATCGCCGACGTCCGCCCGGTGGGGAACACCTCGGGGATGTGCGACGCCGCGTCACGCGGGCGATCGCCCGGGCCACCGCGGCCTTTCCGGCTGAAGACCTGGTGGTGGTCTGCCATGCCGGCCCGATTCGCTGCCTGGTCGCCTCGGCGCTGGGCGTGCGCACGCGCAGGGCCGCCTTCCTCGACGTGGAGCCGCTCTCGCTCTCGACCTTGACGGCCACGCCCGGTGGCTATCGCCTGAGCGCGCTCAATCAGCCTTACGGAAGCTGGTAGCGCCACGCGTCAGTGGCTTCATGCCCCCCAAAAACACCACCAAACCCCGGTTCCGCTTGGGGCGGGTCCAGGGCTCGGCGGTGTGTGAAGAGAGAGGAGTGGAGAGGAAGAAGAAAAGGAATCAGGCCGGCACGTAGATGCCGAGCACCAGCTTGTTGCCGGGCGGGAAGTTGCCGGGCCCACCGTAGCCCATCTCGCCGCCGTTGGCGAACCAGCCCTGGCCGGTGGCGATGGCGATGTCACCCGCGATCGGGTGAGCCGTGCCAGGCGTGCCGGGACGCACGACCACGATCGCACCCGGGGGCGCCTTGTAGGGATTATCGAGGGCCAGCTTGCGCAGCCCCAGCCGCGCCAGGTTGGCATCCGCATACTCGGCGAACTGCTTGGCATAAGTGGCATGCGAGTCCGGGATGCCCTCACCCGGCATGTTGCCGTAGCCCGAGCGCTCGATGTAGTTCCAGACGTGCATGTAGCACCAGCCATCCGGGCGCTTGCCGACGGAGTGGCGCTTGGCCACCTCCAGCATGTTCTTCATTTGCTGGTCGGCCGAACTGCCGGGCATGGGGGGCTGGTTGCGACCCACCGCCGGGGTGGGCGGGGCCTCGCGCTTGATCTTGGCCGCGCTGCCGCCCATCAGGCTCTTGATCACGGCTTCACGCTCGGCCACGGGAACCTGTTTCAGGAAATGTTCGCGCTGGAAATTACCGATGGCCGCCCACTGGTGGGGGCTGACGAGCGTGCCGGTGTCACTCCAGACCAGCCGCTTGTCCCGCGAGAGATGCACGAAGGAATCGTCCACCAGGCGGTGGCCGAAGTTCATGTAGACGTTGCCCGTGACACCGCTCCAGGTGGAACGCGTGTCGATGCTGGTCTCTTCCTTCTGACGGGCGGCCAGCTTGGCGTTCAGGAGTTTGAGCGTCTGGGGACCGGCCACGCCATCCGCCGGGAGGGCGTGGGACACCTGGAAGTCGCGCAGCGCCATGCCGGTCCGTTCGCCGAACACGCCATCGACGTCCCCCGCGTTGAAGCCCAGGGCCTTGAGCGCCGCTTGCAGTTCGCGCACACCCTCGCCACGGCTGCCGTGGAGCAGCATGGCGCCCGTGCGGACCGGTGCCGGTGTTGGGGCGGTGGGGCGAGTCGGGACGGTGGTCATGGCGGATCCTCTCTGGGGCGCGAACCTGCATCGCGTAAGGAGGTTATGCCGCCCCCCGGTTCCGTCCCGGTTCCAGCGGGAAGTCTGATCGTTAAGTGCTTGTTAATGAAAACCAAGGTTGCTTGAAGACCGCTGGGTTCTGTCCCGTTCAAGAGCGCGGAGACGTCCTCGCCGCACCGGAACCGCCGACTGCCCCGATGGAACCCGATCTCAGGCCTTGAGCAGGGCCTGATAGGCCTGCTCGAACTCCTCGGAGGGTGTGCCGCCGAAGGCCGCCTTGAGGGCCTTGCGGCAGTCCCAATAGACCTGTCGGACCCGATCCGGTCGGTCGATCGCCGCGTGGTGCCGCATGAGGGCGAGGGCCGCTTCCTCTTCCCACGGCATGAGCCCGAGCAGGCGCGTCAGCGTTTGCTCCGCGGCGTTTGGCGAGGCTTTCTGCCAGGCCGCCAGCCTGAGGAAGCCCTGCAAGGCCTTGAAGCGCAGGGCCTCGCGTTCCGGCAGGAAGCGGTCGTTGAAGGGCGCGCAATCGAGCAGATTGCCCCGGTAGAGCGCCAGCGTTTCGGCCAGCCGCCCGGCCGCGGCGTTGGGGTCCTCGGCCCACAGGCGCTCGGCGGTGGTCAGCCCGTTCTCGAAGGCCCGCACGTCGACGCTGGCCAGCGCGTCCGGGGCCAGCAAGTAACGCTCGTCGGCGAACTGCACGAAGCGGGATTCGCGGCCGTGTTCCACCTCCGGTTCCAGGATGCGACGCAGGGTCGAGACGGCCACCTTGAAGCGCGTCAGGTTGGAGGCTTCCCCTCCTCCCACGTGTTCGGCCAGTTCCACCAGCGTGAGGCCGCGCGGGTAGATCGCCAGCGAGGCCAGGATCAGCTTGGCGCTCTGGCGTGGCCAGCGGTCGATCGCGCTGCCGTCCACGCGGGCTTCGAAGCCACCGAGCATGCGCAGCGTCAGGCCCAAGGGGGCCGTGCCGCCGGCTTGCTGTTCCGTCTCGGCGAGCGAGGGGGCGGTGCGCACCTGCTGCGCCACGGCGGCCGCCGCACTGGCCACCGGCGCGGCGGCGCCCAGGGTGGAGAGCTCGTTCCACAGTTCGGCATCCATGTTGCGCAGGAAGGCGATCTGCCGGGATTGCAAGAGCTGTTCGGCCTGCTCGAAGGCCGCCCGCGCGGCCCCCCGTTCCCCCAGGCGCAGCCGGGCGGCCGCGATGATGGCGTGCGCATGGGCCAGGTGCCGGGCCGCATTCAGAGGCGTCAGGCCTGTGACGGCCTCGCCCGCCAGCGCCAGGGCTCCGGCCGCATCGTCCAGCTGCAGCGCGGCCCGCGCCCGCGGCAGCAGCAGGGCCAGGTCGTAGATCGTCTTGCCGGCCGGCACGTTGGCCTCGGCCAGCAGCGCCGACATGCGTTGCGGCGTGTGGCGCCGAACGCATACCCACAGTTGCAGTTCCAGCGGGATCTTCTTGCCTTCCTGCAGGCCGATCCGATCGAACAGGTTCAGGGAGGCCTTGAGTCGATCATCGGCTTCTCGCCACTGTCCCCTCAGCATCGCGATGTTGCCCGCCACGGCGTGGGCACAGGCCAGGTCGTGCCAGTCGAGCACCTCGCGCCAGCCAGCCGGCAGGGCTTTCAGGGCCGATTCGGCCTCATCCACCTTGCCCTCGCAGGCCCACAGGTGGATGCGCTGCAGCTTGGCGGCCAGCATGTAGGGGTAGAAATTGCGTTCATCGGCGATCGCGATCGCCCGTTCCAGATGCCCGTGGGCCTCGCGATAGGCGCCGCGATGCAGCTGGTAGGTGTACAGGTTCACATGCGCGATGTAGCGGCTGGCGGCGAGTTCGAGTCCGCCGTCGTCCCGCTGGGCCAGCACCTGCTCGTTGAAGTTGCGGAAGCCCTCGAGATCGCCCTTTTGCTCGGCCGCATGCCCGCGAATCAAGGCCAGGTCGGCCAGGTCTTCGGGCTCGCCGTCCGTCGCCAGCGCCTGGGCCGCCAGCAGGTAGTTGGCGTAGTCGCGCGCCTCCTGACGTGCCAGCGCGATGTTGGCCTGACGCACCCGCACCTTGAACTGGCCAGCCCGGTCCTCTCGGGCGGTGAAGCTCGTCAGGGCGCGATCGAAGGCGGCCAGGCCCTCTGGCAGACGGCCGTCGCGGGCCAGGGCCGAGCCGTGCCAGACCAGCAGGTAGGGGTCTTGGTCGAAGGCCGCCTCGGGAAAGGCGTCCAGCCAGCGACCGATCAGGGCCAGGCGACCATCGTGACGCATGCGTGGAAAGCTTTCCCGGCAAGCCTGGCCGGCGGCGCGCCAGTCGCCACAGGCAATCAGGTGCGGGATGGCCAGCTCGTCCCGCCCCTGTTCGCGGTAATGTTCGGCCGCCCAGCGATGCCAGCCGCGGCGTTCCTCCGCCGGCACGACGCGCTCGGCCTCGGTGCGCAGGAACTGACGCAAGTGGTTCGGAAAGACGTAGGCCTCGCCGCGCCGCGTGACCAGGTGGTCGGCCTCCAGCGCGGCCAGCGTGGTGTCCGTGTCCGCCAGCTGCAGCACCTCGCGGCAGGCCTCGGCCGTCGGTTCCTCCAGAATGGCCGCGCGCAGCATGAAACTGCGGCGCAGGGCCGGCTGGCCTTGATAGAGTTCCTCCGCGATGTAGGCCTCGATTTCCGGGTCGCTGCCACCGCTGCCGCCCAGGGCGATCGCCCGGCCCGGGTCCGCCGTCAGCAGATCCAGGCCCAGCGGCCACCCCTCCAGCGCGTGCGCCCGCTCGCGAAAGGCCGGGTCATCGGCCAGGCCGGGCACCCGGGCCCGCATGTAGGCGTCCACTTCGGCCGGGTTGAAGCGCAGGCGCGCCTCATCGATCACGCGCACGGTGCCGGCGGCGGACAGGCGGCCGAGGGCGCCCGGGTAACGTTTGCGCGTGCTCAGGAGCAGGCGCACGCCGCGCGGCAGCTTGTCGAGGAAGTAGGTCAGGCCACTGATCACCTCCGGCGTCTGCTGGATCAGCCCATGCACATCATCCAGGGCGATCGTCAGGGCCGGCGGATCATACGCCCCCAATGATTGGAACAGCCGCGACCAGACTGCCTTGGCGGGCGCGCCCTGCCCCGCCATGGCCCGCACCTCGTCTCCGAAGGGGGGCACGTGGGCGCGAATGGCAGCCACCAGATAAGCAAACAAGGTGGTCGGGTCGCAGTCGTCCTGGTCCAGCGACACCCAGGCCAGCTCACCCCCGATGCGCTGGGCCAGCAGGGCCATGGTCAGGGTCTTGCCGCCACCGGGGCCGGCTTGCAGGATCGTCACCGCAGGCTCACGCGCCGTCGCGCAGAGGTCCTCGCGCGGGAGGATGTCCGGCGGCAAGGCGGGCGGGCTGAGCTTGCTCGGGATGATCCAGGCATCAAGGGTCACGCCCCGGTTATACCCGCGCACGCCCGTCCCTTCCTGTGCAGGGCGCGCTTTCCTGATGCGAGCAACCAAACGCCCCCGGACGGCAGGTCCAGGGGCGCTGGTGTGGGGAGAGGAAGAGAGAGAGAGAGACCCTCTCCCCAGGTTGAACCCGAAACGTTCAGCCGGCAGACACCGGTGCATAAGGGTCTGCGATCCAGTCGATCTGGTGGCTCTCATAGGCCCGGGCCAGGGCTTCGATCGTCCAGGCATCGTTCTGCGTATCGGCAAACCGCGGCCCGTGCTGGCGGTCGGGACCCAGATAGGTCAGCCAGACCGGCTGGGCCGATTCGCCCGCGGCAATGGCCCGGGGATTTTGCGAGGCGTGGACCACCATGCCGGGGCGCAGCAAGCCGCGCCGGATCGCCTCGCCGAGGCGGGCGATGGTCAGCCCCTTGGCGCGGGTGTCCCGCGGGGCTTGCTGGGGGTCGATGCCACCGGCCAGCTCCGCCAGCGTGGCGGCCGTGGCGTGACTGCCGCCCAACGTCTTGCGGGCCAGGCGGGCCGCATGGCGCAAGCGCAGACGGAAAGAACGGTCGCGTGCTTCGGGTTCGAGCCCTTCACCGACCCAGGCGCGAGCCCGGGCCCGCATGGTGATGGCCGCATCGATGCTGGCGCGCTTGGCGGCCGGCACCAGGCGCAGCGCTTCTTGCCGCTGGTGGCGGTCCAGATTGTTCCATTCTTCCCAGGTGACGGGCAGGCCGCTGCCCTGGCGGACCAGGGTGCCTTGCTGGTGATCGTAGTAGACGGGCACCTTGGGCGGACTCGATGGCGGACCCACGCGCAGGCGTTCGACGGGGCGACGCCGGGCAGGCAAGGTGACCTCGGGCAAGGGGGCGGTGGGCATCGGGTGTTCCTCTCTCTTCAGCGCGTCTCTCGGGCGCTGCTCTCTGGAGGGGTTGTCTGACGGCCCGGTTCCGTCCCGGTTCCACGCCTGGAACCAGAGCTTAAGCTTTGGTAATTATTTGAGATGGGGTTCAACGATCTTTAATTCATCCTTAACCTAACCTTGGTCTTTTGGAACCCCCGGGAAACCCCTGGGCTGCATACTGGGATCACGTCGTCGCGCCCGTTCAGACCATGGAAAGCAAGCTCGCGTGGATCACCGTCGCTCCACTTGGAACCAGCTACCAGGTGCCCTGCTGGGGCGCCGGTCTCGCCGTCTCGGATGGATCCGTGGGCTGATCGGGATCGGCTTGGCCGCCAGTCTGGTGAGCGCTTGCGGGCTGTCTCCCCTGCGCCCCGCGCAGGCCACGCCGGTCGATCGCCTGGGCATGAGCGCCAGCGGGCTCGATATGTCAGGGCCTGGCTCCTGGCTTTTCGGCGTGTGCCCCAACTTTTCCCAGGTCTCCAATGGTCGGGTCATGAGCGCAGTCTCGCGCGAATTCGGTCGCCTCGCGCGGCCGGGCGCGCTGATCAACATGCTCTGGCCCAGCTACGCTGAGAATCGTTTGCGCGTCGCCACGGTGGGCTTCCACGACGGCCGGAGCCTGCGCTGGGCCGATGAGCTGCGCCTGGTGTCCCAGCGCGTCGTGCCGGATACGGGGCGGGTCATCTCCACCTTTGCGGAGCCCAAGGGGCGCTATCGGTTGGTGATCGAGGATCTGGCCGTGCGCGACGTCGACGTGATCGCCCGGCGCGTGACCCTGGAAAACACGGGGGTGGAGGCCTTGAACGGCGGCTCCTTCATGGCGCTGGCCGATTTCGCCCTGACCCTGACAGGCCGCGACGATCGCCTGAGCTGGCGCCCGGCCGAACAGGCCCTGCTGGTGCAGAACCCCGAAGCCGGCTGTGCCACCGCCATGGCCGGCGACGACGAGCCGAGCGGCTATCAGTGCGGTGCGGCCGGGTTGGCCCTGGGGCCGGCCGTGGCCGCCGGGATCGACGCGCGGGACGGGCGTTTGAGCGGCCATCGCAGCGCCCAGGGCGTGGCCGGTACCGAAGGCGCGCTCAGTTTCGACGTGCCGGCCCTGGCGCCGGGCGCACGCCATAGCCAGGACCTTTACCTGAGCGTGGGCGCCCAGCCGGAGGCCGCGCTGGCGGCGATCGCCCACGCCCGGCGGCAGGGCTTCACGCGGCTGGCTGAGGCCGATGCCGGTTTCTGGCGTGATCACCTCGCGAGGGCCCCACGCTCGGGCGGGGACGCCCGGGAAGAAGCCGTCTTCCGGCGTGCCCTGATCGTGATCAAGCAGCTGCAGGCCGACACGGGCGGCATTCTGGCGGCTGCCTCGACCATCAGCCCGGCCTACAAGTACGTCTGGATCCAGGACCTCGTCGTGGACGTGCGCGCCCTGGCCCTGTGCGGCTACCACGTGGAAGCGCGTGCGGCCCTCGACTTCATGGCCCGCACCCAGAAGGCCGACGGCGACTGGTGGGTGACCCACCGGGGCGACGGGAAACCTTTCCTGGCCTGGGAGCACGGCTCCGAGTGGATGGGCGGCTACTGGGTTTCGGCCGTGGATGCCTACGTGGCGGCCAGCCGGGATCAGGCGGCGATCGCTGCGTGGTGGCCACAGATCGAGCGGGCCTGTCGCTTCATGCAGGCCCAGATCACGCCCTCGGGCCTGATCGGCCCCAACATGGACCTCTGGGAAACCTTCAAGGACAAGAGCTGGACGCTGACCAACGCCTCGTTCGTGGGCGGGCTGGAAGCGGCGGCGCGCATGGCCGATCGCACCGGTCGCTCGGCCCAGGCCGGCGAATGGCGCAGGGCCGCGCAAGGCCTGCGGGAAGCGCTGCGCGTGCAGGCGGTGGTGGCGCCCGAGGGTTACTGGGGCAAGGGCGTGCGCCCTGGCGCGACGCGCCCCGACCCGATCATCGACGCCTCGGTGCTGGGCGCCACCTGGCCCTATGGCGTGGTCAGTCCGCAGGACCCGATCACCCGCGCCACCATGGCCCGCATCCAGCAACGCCTGCTGCAACCCGGTGGCGGCGTGCGCCGCTGGGAGGGCGATGACTGGTACGGCGCGCAGGGCTGGTGCGAGCTGACCGACTGGCTGGCGCTGGTGGCCCATCAGGCCGGCGACACGGCCCTGGCCAAGCGCCTGCACGCCAGCAACACCGACAAGGCCCATACCACCGGTTCCTTGCAGCTCGGCGAGGTCTTCGACGAGCGCACGGGCCGCTTCACCAGTGCGTTTCCGCTGGGCTGGCCGGAGGCACAGTACGTGCTCACCAGCCTGGCCTTCCAGGGCCGCGTGCCCCTGAGCCTGCCCCCTCAATCGTCTCGTCCCGCCGCGGCGGGTTCCGTTCTCCCTCTCGTTTCGCCGTGATTGGCCGGCCCCTGCCGGATTGTCCCTAGGAGGTTCCTGACCGTGCAAAAACCCATCCTGGCCTCGCTCTTGCTGGGCTCCCTGGTGGCCGCCTCGTCGGCTTGCGGGCGCTTGCCCGGGGTGGCGACCCCACGGGCGGCCGCCTCGGACCTGTCGGCCCTGGCGCGTGGCTACCGGGCTGAACCGCGGGCGACGATCGCCATCGATCACCCCGCTTTCCTGCACATCGAAGGTGAAGAGCGCAATCAGCCCACCCTGATCGTGAGCTCCTTTGGCGTTTTCGGCGGCGATGCGGTGCGTCGCATTCGCGGGATCGACGCGGTGCTGGCCGGCCGGAGCCTGACGCCCGAGCTGATCACCAAGGATGCGGTCTGGCCCAACGAGGTCAAGGCGGTACCGAGTTCGGTCATGCCGGGTGGCTATCTGGTGGCCGGCGGCTTCCTGGTGCCTGGCAAGACCGGCGCCCTGACCCTGGTGAACGCGGGCGGGGCGAGCCGCGTGCTGACGGATCCGGGCGTGGTCACCGAGAAGAAGCCCGGCTGGTTCTACCACCGCGCCGTGTGGCGTGACATGAACGGCGATGGGCGCCTGGACATCCTGACGGCGCGGGCCAAGAAGCCCATGATGGGCCCTGCGCTGGGTGAGCTGGTCTGGTTCAGCGAAGGCCGCAACCGCGCGGGTTTCTGGGAAGAACACGTGATCGCGCAGGGCCCGGATGTTCACTTCCGCCTGGCCGACCTGGATGGCGACGGCCGCGAGGAGGTGCTGGCCTCCGAGTTCTTCTCCAAGCGCTTCACGGTGCTCTGGCAGGAAGGCGACACCTGGCGCAACCGCGTGATCGATACCAAGTGCGGCTCGGCCTTCGACCTCGAAGTGGCGGACCTCAATGGCGACGGCCGTCGTGATGTCGTGCTGACCAACCACGAGGCCAACCTCGAGGCCGGCGCCTTTGCCTATGAAATTCCTCAGGACTGGAAGAACACGCTGTGGCCCAAGCACGTGATCGCCAAGGGCATCGAAACCCGCAACGGCGGTCCCAACCAGGCCTCTCCCGGGGCCCCAGTGGTGGTGCCGGGGGCCGCACCCAACGGCAAGGCCCTGATCCTGCTGGCCGGTGACGGTTCGCAGCGGGTCCACCTGCTGGCGCCGCGCAGCACCGACCGCAGCGACTGGAATTACCAGCTGATCGACCTGGCCAACCTCGGTTGCACGGTGGGGCAGCTGGCCGTGGCCGACCTCGATGCGGACGGCGCGCCGGAGATCTTTGCGCCCGCTTACGACAAGCACCAGATTCACGTCTTTACCCTGCGCACCCCCGCCGCCAAGCGGACCAAGCGCTGATCATCCGAGGAACCTGATTCCATGTTCACCTTCTCCCATCCGATGACCCGCAGCCTGCCCCTCTTTGCGCTGCTGACCGCGCTTTCGGCCTGCGGCACGACCCCGACCGCCTCGCTCAAGGGGCAAGCCACGGTGCAGGCGCAGGGCATGGCCACCCAGGCCACCCTCAACGCGCTGGCCAACAAGATGATCGGCGTCTATGACAGCAAGGATCAGGCCCTGGCCGATCCCGAAAACTACCGTGACGTCACCCTGCACATGGTGCGCGTGTGGCCTGAGCGCAAGGATGGCCCCTGGCTGTACATCGAGCAGGCCCTGTCGAAGCAGGTGCAGCTGCCTTATCGCCAGCGCGTTTACCGGCTGTTGCCCCGCACGGACGGCCGGGTGGCCTCCGAGGTGTACACGCTGCCGGAACCCGTCCTGAAGTATGCGGGGGCCTGGCGTCAGGCCAACCCGCTGGGTGACCTCAAGCCAGCCGACCTCACGCCCCGCACGGGCTGCGCGGTGGTCCTGCGCCAGACCTCGCCCGGCATCTGGGCCGGCGGCACGGTCGGACGGGAGTGCCCGTCCGAACTGTATGGCGCGGCCTATGCCACCAGTGAGGTGGTCGTCTCGGGCAGCACCCTCAAGAGCTGGGACCGCGGCTACGACGCCAACGGGGAGCAGGTCTGGGGCGCCGAGAAGGGCGGCTACGTCTTCATCAAGCGCTCGGTGCGCTAGGCGAGGCGGGAGGTTCGAATCGTGCGCCAAGCTCGTTTGGTTTCTGGTTTGATCCTGGCCGCGCTGGTCGCGGCCGGCTGCGGCCGGCAGGCGCCGGCCGCGCCCCAGACGCGTGGGGCAGGACTGGTGGCGGGGCTCGCCGTGAGCGGGCAACGCGCCGTGGTGATGCTGCGCGGCGAGGCGCTGCCCGGTGTGCTGGCGGCCCCCAACCGGGCCGGTCTGACGGTGGTCGATCGCCTGCCGGAACTGCGCGCGCTGGTGGTGCAGGCCAGCAACGGCGCGGGGCGTCAGGCCCTGCTCGCCCTGGCGGCCGATCCCGGCGTGGCTTCCGTGACCCCCGATTGGCCGGTGTCGTTGGAGGCCATCAGCAACGATCCCATGGTCGGTCAGCAGTATTCCCTGCGCGCCGGCAACGTGGCCGAGGCCTGGAGTCGGGCGCCCAAGCGCGGCAAGGGTGTGCTGGTGGCTCTGATCGACTCGGGCATCGACCTCGGTCATCCCGAGTTCGAAGGGCGGGTCAACAAGACCGGCGTCAACGTCATTGATCCGCTCAAGTTCCCACAGGATGACCACGGCCACGGCACCCACTGTGCCGGTATCATCGGCGCGACCGCCGACAACGGCGAGGGCATCGCGGGCGTGGCGCCCGGGGTCCAGTTCCTGCCCGTCAAGATCTTCAACAGCCGGGGCCAGGGAACAGCCTCAGGCGTGTCCAAGGGCATCGTCAACGCGATGACCTACCAGCCCAAGGTCATGTCGATGAGCATCGGTTTGTACCAGTACTCGCCCGTGCTGGAAGAGGCGCTGCAATATGCACTGGATCGCGACTGCGTGCTGGTGGCCTCGGCGGGCAACTCGAACAAGGAGAATGATCCGCAGTACGCCCCGCACCTGCCGTCGACCTATCCGGGCGTGATCGAGGTGGCGTCCTCGAATTCCGACAACGTGCGCTCGAAGTATTCCAACTTCGGCAAGACGGTCTCGGTGATCGCCCCGGGGGAGACAATCCTCTCGACCTGGCCGCGGGCCGGGTTGGGTCCCACCGCGCCCAAGAGTTACACCACGGCCAGCGGCACCAGCATGGCGGCGCCCTTCGTGGCCGGGGTCGCGGCCCTGATCCGGGGCGAGAACCCCGGGCTCAAGCGGGACGAGGTGCGTCGTCGGATTGAAGCCGGCGCGCGGGATCTCGGCGATGCTGGCTTCGACCCCTACCACGGCCACGGCCTGATCGACGCGGGCAAGGCCCTTTCGCTCAACTGAGCCGCGCGTTCGCGCCGGTCGGGGCCCTGGCCCTCTCCGGCGCGGAAGCTCGCGTGTGCTGGGAGCCCGCTGGCCGGGGGGCAAGCCTCCGGCCAGGCGTTCCTGTCGGCGTTCGCCTCAGAGGGCGACGGCCCGGCCCGCGTCGATGCGCCCGTGGCCGAAGCGCGGATCGAAGCCGGCCAGCCCCAGATCCTGCGCGCGCGCCTCCAGGTGGGCCTTGACCTGGGCCCGCTTCCAGTCCGGATGCTGGCTGCGAATCAGCGCCACCACGCCGGCCGCGCAAGGCGCGGCCATGCTGGTGCCGGAGGCCAGCCCGTAGCCAGGTATCCCGTTCTTGGTTGGAAAGGTCGACCAGACATCCACCCCGGGGGCAGCCACGCTGACGGTCTTGCCGAAGTTGCTGAAGCTCGCCACGCGGTCCTGCGCATCGGTGGCGGCCACCTCGATCACGCCCGGATAGGTCGACGGCAGGTGTGGGGCGGTTTCGGGATCATTCTCCTTGCCCACGTTCCCGGCGCTCGCCACGATGCAGACATCCCGGTCCAGGGCCTGCTGGATGGCGGCTTCGAGCACCTTGTCGCGCCGGTAGACCGCCAGGCTGGCGTTGATCACGCGGGCGCCGTTGTTGGCGGCATAGAGAAACCCTGTCGCGATGCTCTTGGTGGTGCCGTTGCCGTTCGATGACAGCACCTGGATGCCCATCAGGCTGACGCCTGGGGCGACTCCGGCGCCACCGGCACCGTTGTCCAGCGAGGCCAGCGCGATGCCGGCGGTGTGGGTGCCGTGGCCGTGACCGTCCCGGACGTCCTTGTTTCGCATCACCGCGTTGTAAAGCCCCACCTCCGGGTCGAGCCGGTCGCGCAGTTCCGGGTGGGCCGGGTCGACGCCCGTGTCGAGCAGGGCCAGGCGCACCTGGCGGCTGCCACGCGTGACGGCCCAGGCCTGTGGGGCGTGAATCAGGTTCAGGTGATACTGGCGTCCCAGCTCCGGGTCGCCCTGCAACAGGCCCGGCAAGCGCGGGGCCTGAGCCGTCACGGAGACGGGCGTGTCCAGCCCGTAGACGTGGTTGGGCTGCGCATCCAGCACCCCCGGCAGGCGCGTCAGACGCCGCCGGGCTTCACTGGCGGAGATCCCGGCGGGCTGCGCCACCGTCAGCCAGCCCAGCGCGGCCAGGTCGCGGTCGAGCACGTCCAGGCCGGCCAGGTCTGCCTGGGGCGCCACTTTCACCAGCCATTCGCTGCGTCCATCGGCGCGCTGCGCCACGGTGGCGCCGGTCGCGGCGGCCTGGGCCAGCGGCGTGGGCCGCTGCCCGCAGGCCGGCAGGGAGAGGGCGATCGCCAGCCCGAGCAGGGCAGGGGTCGGGAAGCGGCGCATAGGAAAGCTCCTGACAGGCCCATGGGGCCCGCTCATAAAGTTAATTTCAGTTCAATTTTATCTTAAGTCAAGGATATTGGGCAGGGTCCTGCCGGGACCTCCGCCATCCGGCTGCGCGTGCCTGTCTAAGTGTAGGGATCTGCTACCATGACCCCTCGCTTACGCCCGCTGACGGTCGTGCGTCGGCTCCCCTTTCAGAAAGGAAGTTCCCGTGCCCGAATTGCCCAGTGGCCTGTCTTACGAGATTCTCACCCCCGGCGCGGAGGATGCCGCCGTGGCCGCCCCCGGTCAGGTTGTGTCGGTGCATTACACCGGTCGGCTGATGGATGGCAAGGTCTTCGATTCGTCGCATTCGCGCAACCAGCCCTTCCGCTTCGACCTCGGTCGCGGCGACGTGATCCGGGGCTGGGATGAGGGGGTGGCCGGCATGAAAGTGGGCGAGACGCGCAAGCTGACCATTCCGCCGGAGCTCGGCTATGGCGCGCGTGGGGCTGGCGGGGTGATTCCGCCCAACGCCACCTTGGAGTTCGACGTGGAGTTGCTGGCGATTCAATAGCGCGCCGCCAGACGTTCCCGCGGAAACTCACGCGGGACGCTGGCGCCAATCGCAACAGGCTCCTTGGAGCGTCGCGGTGGGCTTGGCCCTGAAATCGAGAAAGCCCCTCGCGCAAGCGAGGGGCTTTCGGGTCTTGGGGCGATTCGCCGCCAGGCCTGCCAGAGGCTGGCTAGTGCGGGCTCCGCAGCATCTTCTTGACCTCGTCGATGTGCTCGGTCTCGGTCCGCACGAAGCCGCGCGCCAGCTCTTCCAGGGCGATGTCGTCGCCCGCCACCGCCACCAGACGGCGGTACATGGCCAGCGTGGCCTCCTCATGTTGCAGGCTTTCGCGCAGGATCGCATCGACCGTGTGGAGGTTGGTTTCCTCCGCGACGGCCGCCACCATGGGGGGATGACCACCGTACGAGGTGATCTTCTCGCCGATGATGGTGGCGTGGTCCATGCTCTCGGTGGCCTGCGAGCGGAACCAGGCCTGGATCGGGATGCGATTGTGCCCCATGATCATGAACGAGTAGTGCAGGTAGCGGTTGATGCCGGCCATCTCGGCCTTGTAGATGTCGTGCAGCAACGGCATGACCTGGTCGTTCAGGGGGCCGGTGCCGGGACGCGTGGTGTCGGTCGTGGCGCTCATCTCGATTTCACTCCTTTGCTGGTGGCAAGCCGAGCATGCGGGCCTGCCTTTCACTTGAACCACCCCGGCGGGGCTGGCGTCAATCGTCGCCGACTGCCGGCTGTCTGCTCCGACGGCTCCAGCGGCTGCGCTTGCGGGTTTTGCTGGCGTGCCCTCGCACACTTGAACTTCGGGGTATGTTGCTAGAAGTTCTCCGGGAACTGTGGGGATGGAGGGGCGCGTAAATGCCTGATTGGAATCCAGGCGCTCGCCGGGTTTCCCGTCGGATGTGCGGGTGGGTGCTGGCCACTGCCGTCTCAGCGTGTCAGCTTGTCCCCACGACTTACAACGAGCAGGAAACGCTTCGTTTGCGGGCCGGGACAACGGCGGCTGGAGCACCGGTGGGCCTGGAGGCGGGTCGGCGGCTGGTTCTTGAAAGTGCGGAAGGCCCTCTTCCCGATGGCACCCGGGTGCGCTTCGATGATGTCGACATGGTCATTCGCGACGGGGCCTTGAGCCTGACCGGCAAGCAGCTGGCGGCTCGCGCGCGGCATCTGGTCGCCGTGGAGGGCTTCGAGCCGCTCGAGGTGGACCTGGCCAATCCCAGCGTCGGACGCCTGCGCCTGGTGAGCAAGCCTTCCCAGCCTGGCATAGCTCAACAGGCGACGATGTCACGCCCTGGTTCCGTCTCGCCTCAGCTGGGCTCGCAGCTGCCGGCGCCGGATGCCCTGCGCTTGGCCGATCTCCGCCTCACGGCCGGGGGCCATTTGAAGGCGGGCGATGGCCTGACCCGCCTCGCCGCTCAGGTGGCTCAGGGCGACCAGGGCCTCTCGCTTCAGCTGGCCGGGGAACCCGGCGGCACCCGCCCGCTGAGCGACCTCCTGACGGCGCCGGGCTCGCTCCGATACGACACGGCGCGCGGCGCGATCGTCGCGGCGGGGCCGTTGGCACCAGCGGGTCCTGGGGCTCAATCGGGCGCTGCCGCGCAGGGGGGGCCTGGCCTGGCCACCAGCTTATTTGGCACGGTGAAGGCGAGCGGGCTGGTGGCCGGCCCGAGTGTGACCGGGTCGGCGGCGGGGATGATCGGTATGGACGGGGCGACCCTGAAGGCCTCGGCTGCCGGGGGGCTGGTGGGCTTGGATGGGGCCACCATGATCGCCGATCGTGGCAACGGGCTGATCGGGTTGGATGGCTCGACCCTGGTGGGCGATCGCCGCAACGGGCTGATCGGCCTGGATGGCGCGACCTTGATCGGCCCGCAAGGCAGCGGGCTGATCGGCCTGGATGTCGCCACCCTGATCGGGCAGGACGCTTCGACCTTGATCGGGCAGGATGGTGCCACGCTGCGGCCGGGGACGTCCGGCATGGCCGCCATGGCCGGTTATCCCTACTTCCCCGCGCAGATGGTCGGACTGGCCAAGTTTGGCCTGCTGAGCGAGTTGCCGGCGGTGCCGCTGCAGCGAGACACGGCTGGCGGCGTCACGGAAATGCTGTGGCCGGAACAAACCCTGGTCCGGGCGCTCGACCTGGAAGGCAATCTGCTGACGGCCTGGGTCTTCACCCAGTCGTCCGGTGGCTTCACGCTGGCGCTGCCGGCGGCGCTTCCCCCCGTCTTCGTGGTGCAGGCGCAGACGCATGTGCCGAACAAGAAAGTCTTGCGGGGTTGCGGCCTGGCGTTTGCCCCTGGCGTGGAGCATCGTCCGTTGTTGATTCCGCTGGATACGGCTTCGACCATGGTGACGTGCGACATCCTGTTTCTGCTGGATTACACCCCCAAGGAAAT
>JAYKJB010000123.1 GCA_035285325.1 Candidatus Sericytochromatia bacterium | reverse complement strand
GGCCAACCTGGACCGGGCCTCGGTGAAGTTCTTCTTCGGCACCACCGAGATGGCCGTCAGCAACCGCAAACCGAACATGGTGACCTTGACGCTACCGGCCGGCAGTGCCAAGAGTGGCCAGCTGTCGGTGCGCGACGGCAGCGCGACGGTCTATCGTCTGACGTCGGTCGACTCGCGCTCCCCCTACACCGCGGGCCGGCTGTTGATCCGCTTCCGCGACGGAGCCCCCCGCGCCACGGTCGAGTCGGCCATGCAGGCGGCCGGCATCACCTACTATCGCTACCCCGGCATGAACTACCTGGTAGCCAGCCACAATCCGGACGTCTCCTTCGACACGGTGGCCACGCGCTTGAAAGCCAACGCGGTCTTTGACCAGGTGTCGCGGGAAGCCATCTTTTCGACCAAAGGCGCGCCCGAAGATGCGCGTTATCCGGAGCAATGGGCCCTGCCTCGCATCAATGCGCCAGCTGCCTGGGACATCTCCAAAGGCTCGCCCGACGTGGTAGTGGCCGTGCTCGACACAGGCATCCAGACCAACCACCCCGACCTGGCGACCAACATCTATGTGAGCCCCGGCGAAACGGCGGGCAACAACGTCGACGACGATCGCAACGGGCGCGTCGACGACGTGCGCGGCTGGAACGCCTATGACCAGAACGGTCTCACCGAAGATGACAACGGCCACGGCACCCAGGTGGCGGGCGTCATCGCCGCCGTTCAGGACAAGGTCGGCGTCACGGGGCTCGCGCCCCTGACGCGCATTCTCCCGGTCAAGGTGAGCAACTCCAGTGGCCTGGCCACCTCGGCGTCCCTGATCGATGGCATCAATTACGCCGTGCGCAACCGCGCCTCGGTCATTTGCATGAGCATCGGCGCCAACATTGACGACCCGGCCGTTCGGGACGCGGTCTCGTTCGCCACCACCTTCAACGTGACCGTGGCCGCCCCGATGGGCAACGAGGGGACCAACCTGCGCCAGTACCCGGCCGCCTGGTCGAACCAGCTCAACCTGCTGGCCGTCGGCGCCACCAACAGCACGGACAGCCGGGCGGCCTGGAGCAACTTCGGCGACTGGATGACCGTCTCCGCACCGGGCGACAGCATTCTCACCACGACCCTGGGCAGCGGCTACGGCGTGGTCAGCGGCACCTCATTCGCGGCGGCTCACGTGGCCGGCCAGGCGGCCCTGATCAAGTCGCTCAAGCCCAGCTGGTCCCCCACCATGCTCCGAAGCCTGATTGTCAGCACGGCAGTGGACAAGGGCGTGGCGGGCTTCGACACCTATTTCGGCAACGGCCGGATCACCATGGATTCCAATACCATGGGCAACCTGCTGGGCCTGATCCTCGACGATATGGGGGTGCGCGTCTCCAGCGAGCACGAGGCGGGTCGGACACCGGCCGACATGGCGGTCGACAAGAATTCGGAAACGCTCTGGTCCTCGGCGCGCACGGCAGAGATGACCCCGCAATTCATGCGCCTGGACATGGGGCAATCCTCCCGCCTGACCTCGATCGCGGCGCTCCCTGCGGGGCATTACAGCTACCTGTTCCCTGCCTCGTTCACGATCGAATTGAGTAATGACGACGTGACGTGGCGGCCCGTCATCCAGCAAACCAACTTCCGCATCCCGGAATCCACCTGGCACCGCTGGAACATCACGCCCACCCAGGCGCGCTACGTGCGTTTCAACATCACGGAAACCCGGAAGAACACGGACAATGCCCTGCACTACGCGCAAATTGCCGAGGTGGCATTCAACGGCGAGGAAAACAATGTCGTCATGAACAGTTCCTCGGTGTTCTACGGGTCCGCCTATCCCAGTGCCTTCCTGACTGACGGGAAGAACGACACGATGTGGGTTTCGACCGTGCGGGGAACCAGCCAGCGGGAGTTCGCCATTGCTGACCTGAAGGTCAATCGCACCTTCCGCTCCATCAAACTGCTGTCTCCTCCGGAAATCATCAGCGGGGCTTTCCCCAAGGCCATCGACTTTTACACCAGCAATGACAAGGTCAACTGGACCTACGTGAAGAGCTTCCGGGGCCTGACCTCGCTGGCGGCCACCTGGTACACCTTCGCCGTGCCCGAGACCAGCGGTCGCTACATCCGCATCGACGTCCCAGAGACCAACACCACCTCCAGCAAGGGCGCGCTGTACTCCGGCAACTTTGCTAACGGGTTCTTCACCTCGATTGCGGAAGTCTCCGTGGAGTGAATGCCCCACCCGTCCGGGAGCTCTGCAGTCATCTGGCTGTGCTCACGGACCCTCAGGTCCAGCGGGCACCGAGGTGAAGGATCTCGTGCTGAAAGTCAGCCGCCGCGGATCGGAGCAGCTCGGGGGCGATCGCCGGATATAAGGTCAGGTGGGGAAGCTCTGCCAGCAGCACCCACTCGACCCTTGTGATGACATCATCCGTGGGCACCCCCAGTTCCCCGCCGACTTGGCGCGCCTTCACGAACACGTTCAGGATGTGCCGCCCTCCGGCCGGGGCGATCGCCTCGGAGAGGTA
>JAYKJB010000122.1 GCA_035285325.1 Candidatus Sericytochromatia bacterium | reverse complement strand
AGGCGTTCCACGCGCTGGTGGAACGCGCGGTAGGTGATGCGGCGATGGGTCGCCGTGCAGATGAGCGCGGTCTTTTCCGGCGTGTACATGGCCCAGCGGGCCAGCCAGTCTCCGAAGTACATGGGCGGTTGCCTCCGGTGGAGTTGGGGAGCGAACATCTCCACCGTAAGCGGCGGGCGTTACGGAGACGTTACAGGCTCAGCTCCCCCGCCTCGATCCGCTTCGCCAACCGCTGCGTCTCCGGCATCGGGTCGATGTCGAGTTCGTCCGACAGCAGCACCACGCAACGATCGTAGGTCCGCAGCGCGGCCGCCCGATCTCCCTGGCGATAGTGGGCGATCATCAGCAGGCGGTAGGCCTCCTCCGTGAGCGGCTCCAGGGCGATGAGGCGCGAGGCCCAGTCGATGCAGCCGGCGTCGTCGCCGCGCGCGGCCAGCAGCCTGGCGAGCCGCATCGCCCCCTCGGCGAAGCGGTGCGCCAGCCGCTCGCGTTCCCGGTCGCACCAGGCTTCGTGGCTGGTGAAGGCCTGGAGGAAGGGGCCTTCGTAGCACGCCAGGGCCGCCCGGTAGGTGGCGACCAGGCGATCGCCAGGCGCCCCCTGCGCCTCCAGGGCGGCAGCCGCGTCGAGGCCGTCTTCGAAGGCGGCGACGTCCAGCGCCACCTCCGGGGGGCCGGCCAGGGCGAAGCCGCCGCCGCCCCGCAGGATGAAGCGCGCAGGCGCGCCCGCGGGACGGTCGGGTTCCAGGGCCTTGTTGAGGGCGTTGAGCACCACCCGGAAGGTGCCGTCCACCGTCGTGGCATCCGCCTCCGGCCAGAGCGTGTCGATGATGCGGGCCTTGGAGAGGGTCTGGCCGCGCAGCGCAACGAGCAGATGCAGCAGCTGACGCGCCTTGTCCCGGCCCCAGGCGCGATCGCCGAGTTCCTGCCCGGCCAGCCAGACGCGGAAGCTGCCCAGCGTCTGGATCCGCAGCATCGGCTCGGGCGGCGGGGGCGACGCGGGCAGGGGCGGCGAAACGGGCGTGCGGAGCGCCTGCCAGGCCCCCGGTGGGATCCCGTGGCGCTGGGCCGCCTGCACGAAGCGCTGAGCCGAAGGCGCATCGGGAAAGCCCATCAGGCTCGGACCTGCGATCAGACATGCGTAGCCCTCCTGCTGCACCCGCTCGGCCAGCTCGGCAGCCAGGGCGGCAAAGCCCGTCTCGTCCCCGGCCCCCAGGGCCAGGCGCGCCAGCGCCAGCACCACGCAGGCCTGCCCGAAGGCGTCCTGACAGGCTTCGAAGCCCGCCCGCGCGCGCGCCAGCCAGGGCTCGGCCCGGCGATCGCCCGCCTCGCTCCAGCCACTTCCCAGCGCCAGCGCCGCCAGCGCCACCACCCAGCCGTCTCCCGCCGCCTCGGCCACCGCCACGGCCTCCGCCGCCAGCGCCTCGGCCGCCTCGCCGGGCCCGCGCCGGGCCGCCAGCAGGGCGCGCCCGAACAAGGGCTCCGCGCGCAGGCGCGCCACCCCGATCGCATCGGCCAGCGCCAGCGCCGCCGCATAGTCGTGCTCGGCCCGTTCGGGGCGCCCGGCCACCACCTGCGCGTGACCGCGTCGCATCAGGCCGACCGCCTCGGCCCAGGCCGCCTGCTGCCGACGCGCCCGCTCCAGCCCGGCCTCGGCCGCCCGCTCGGCGGCCTCGGCGTCGCCGCTCAGCGCCTCGACAAAGGCCAGCACCAGCGCCGGCTCGCGATGGGCGCGCGAAGGGGCCTCCGCGGCCTCGTCCGCCAGCGCGCCCAGCAAGATGCCACGGGCCGTCGCCAGCCGCCCCAGGCGCAGCTGGAGTCGCCCCTCGTGAGCCCGCAGGTCCGGCAGGCCCTCGCGCAATTCGGCGAAGAGCGCCAACGCGCCGGCGGCATCTCCGCGATTCAGCCGGTTCTCGGCCATCAAGACCAGCAGTTCCGAGCGCCGCGCCGGGTCCGGCGCCTCCGCCAGCGCGGCCGCCAGGTGAGGCTCGGCCAGGGCCGGACGGGCGGTATCGAGGTAGACCAGTGCCAGGCCTGCGCTGGCCCGAGAGCGCCCCTCAGGCGCCTCGCCGTAAGCCCGGCGAGCCCGTTCGTACCAGCCGATCGCCGCCTCGTAGCGCGCGGCGAGCCGGGCCGCATCGCCCAGACTGATCAGCAGGGCCGGCGCCCGTTCCAGCGCAGCCGCCGGCAACTGCCCGGCCCAGCCCGTGAGCAGGGCGCCACGCCCCTGATTGACCAGGTCCGGCGCCAGCAAGGCCAGCATGGCGATCGCCGGCTCGCTGGCGCCGGCGGCCAGCAGCTGGGCGATCGCCTCCTCCGGCTGCCCATGCGAGGCCAGCGCGTGGGCAGCCGCCTGGCGCGCCGCCGACAGCTGGCCCTGCTCGGCCAGGCGGGCCAGCAGGAACTCGCGCATCAGGTGATGATGGCGGTAGGCCTGCGCCTCCAGGGCGATCAGGAACAGGCCTTGGTCATGCAGCACCCGCAGCTGCGCCTGGGCCTCGGCCGCACCGCCCGGCAGGCGCGCCAGCGTGGCGCACACCCCTGGTTCCAGGCGTTCCAGCGGCGCCGTGGCCAGCAAGAAGGCCAGCAGCACCGGCGACAGGCTCGCGAGGGCTTCGCTCGCCAGGTAGCTGAACATGTCGCGCTGGTCGGGCAGCGCCGAGGCTGCGCCCGGCTGCGCCAACCTCCCCGCGATGAGCGGAAGCGCCATCGGCCAGCCCTCGGTCTCGGCACGCAAGGGTTCCAGCTCTGCCGGGTCAACCGATAAGCCGTGGTTGGCCGTCAGCCAGGCTCGCAGGTCCTCGTCCGTGAAGGCGAGGTCGGCCTGGGCGATCGCCACCACCTCGCCGGCCAGGCGCCAGCGCGCCAGGTCCGGCAGCGCCGGCTGGGTGCGCGCGATCAGGACGAGACGAAGCTGAGGCGGGGCATGGCGGACGAGATGCGCGACCAGGTCCGATACGCCGGAATCGGCCACGCGATGAAAGTCGTCGAGCACCAGCCAGGTTTCCCCGTCGAGTCGGTCGAGCCAGGCATCCGTCAGGGCCTCGATGGCCGCCTCGCCGTGCCGCTCGGCGCCGCCCGGGGCGGCCAGCAGCGCCAGCATGCGGTTGGCCACGCCAGGGCAAGCGCGATGCGCCGCGTGGGCCAGGTGAATCGCGAAGGTCTGGGGGTCCGCATCGCGCTCCGACAGCTCGTACCAGAGCGCCGGAAGGCCGTGAGCCCGCACGTGGGCCGCCACCAGGGACGACTTGCCATAGCCCGCCGCGGCCACGACCAGCGCGATGCGGGCCTCGGCCAGTTGCGCCAGGCGTGCCTCCAGGCGCGCCCGCCGCAGGTGCGAGCGCCGGGGCGCCGGCAGCACGAATTTCGTGCGGGTCACCAGGTCTTGACCGAACAGGGCCACGGATCATCCTTCCGCGAGGGGTCCAGCCGCCTTGTACCGCGGCAGCGGGCCTGCTGCACCTCATCTTCCGCCTTGGCCCCGGCCGATTCGACCGCGGGACGCAAGTTTGCCAGCCCAGCGAGCGATAGCTGTTAAGTGGGTGTTAGGTGGAGTGAACCGGGCGGGAGTGAGACGTGTTTCGCATCGCACGCAAGCCGATTCTCAAGGCGCTGAATCTCGAAGAAGCCTTTCTGGCGCGCACCGCCGTCGCGCGTGAGCGCATCGCCTACGCCCTGCGCGCGGGCCTGCCGCTCTCCAAGGACCTGCAGGCCCAGCACGCCGAGGTCAGCCGCCTGGTCGATACCTTTACGCGGGCGGGCCGACGCCCCGGCGCCCCCGCCGTGGCCGAGGCGCAGCTGAACCAGCTGGCCGAGGCGCTCGATCAGGGGTCGGCCGACCTGGTCTACCGCGTGCTGCGCAACCAGGCCCTGGGGGCCTTCCGCAAGGCCCGTCAGATCACCGACGCCGCGCTCCCGTACCAGCCTCGCACCACCTCGGCGCCTTCGCGGCTGGCCCGCTGGTTCCAGGCGCTGGATGAGAAGGCCCTCGACCTGATCAGCCCCGTGCGCCCGGGCGGGCCGCTGCGCAAGCAGGTCATCCGCGACGTGAAACACCTGTCGGCCACCAACGCCCCCGGTCCGCTGGGCGTGTCGCTGAAATGGAGCCGCAAGAACGTGATCAACGCCTCGAGCCATGGCGACAACACCTACACCATCTCCGAGAAGACCGCCAAGCAATTTTCCCGCGACACGGTGGGCTGCGTGATGGGACACGAATTGGCGCACGACCGCCACCTGGACCTGGTGGGAGACGACATGGCGCGCCAGGCCATGGCGGCGATCGCCCCGGATTCCCCGCTGCTGAAGGCCGATGTGGCGGCCGCGCGCAAGAAGGTCATGACCAAGCTCAGCGTGGTGGCGGAAGCCCAGGCCGATGCGGACGGTGTGCGTTTCGCCGCCCGCGCCGGCCACGACCCGCGCGCCTTCGGCGACTTCTTCGCCCACGTGGAGGCCCGCAACCTGCCCGATTCCCATTACGCCGCCGTCGGCTATCCGACGCCCCGCCAGCGCCGCCAGGGCGTGGAACGCATCATCGCCGCCGAGGACCTGGTGCGGGTGGCGACAGAGGCCCGCGGCCGGCGTCCCGCCTGAGCGGCGGTGGCACTCGGCGGCAATTGGAAGTGGAACCGATCACGCTCGGAGACCGCTTGGAACGCGAGGTGCGCCCCTTGGCCCCATCCGTCAGCTAGGCTCTATGGTGGGGCCCTGATTAGAAATCAGTTCTTTAGCTGCGGGCCGCCAGCCAGGCATCCAGCTGCGGGAAGAAGTTCTTCCTGGCCGCCCGCCCGGCCACCACGCCCACATGCCCGGCCTTGACCGACAGCAGGGTCTTGTCCTCGCTGCCGACCCGCTCCATCAGGGGCTTGGACTGGCAGGGCGGGCAAATGTGGTCGAGTTCGGCGTACACGTTCAAGAGGTTGGCCGTGAGGTTGCTCAGGCGCACGGGCTGGCCTTTCAAGGTGATGCCGTCCTGCACCAGCTGGTTGCCCTGGTAGAAGTCCTTGACCCACTGCCGGTAGGCCGCGCCGGGGAAGGGGACCCCGTCGTTGACCCAGTGGTCCATGACCCGCCAGCCTTCGACGAAGGTCTCGTCATCGAGGCGGTCGAGCAGGGTCATGTAGGGACCGTAGAGGTTCTGCATCGGCTTGAGCAGCTTGGCACCCAGGTCCATCATGCCGGCCGGAATCAAGCCCATCACGTCGGCCAGGCGGTCGACGTCGAAGTGGCGAGGGTTGAGCCAGGCCGTGTAGAGACCTGCGTCGCGGAAGTCGATCGGCGTGGTGAGCAGGACCAGGTTTTTGACCAGGTCCGGGTGCAGGGCCGCGAACATGGTCGACAGCGTCCCGCCCTGGCAGTAGCCCAGCAGCGAGAGGCGCGCGTGGCCGGAGTCCTTCAGCACCTGCCGCACGGCACGCAGCATGTAGTCCTGCACGTAGTCGTCGAGGCGCAAGCCTGCGTCTTCTTCGCCGGCCTGACCCCAATCGAGCATGTACACCTGGTAGCCCTGGCCCACCAGATACTCCACCAGGCTGTTGCCCGGCGTCAGGTCAAGAATGTACGGCCGGTTGATCAGCGCGTACACCAGCAGCAAGGGCGTGGCGTGCTTCACCTGGTCCGCGTGGTAGCGGTACAGCTTGGCCTTGTTGGAGGTCCAGATGACCTCCTTGGGCGTCTGACCGACGGCCACGCTGCCGGGGCGCTGCGCGTACTTCAGCCACGCTTCGCTACGACGCCAGTTCTTTTCCAGTTCCTGGCGAGCCTGCGTGATCCAGTCGGTTTGGGCGTTCATGGCGGAAGTCCTCAAGCGGGGAAGGGGCAACGGCGCCCCTGGGGCAAACGGGGTCGGGGGAAGGTTTCAGGTGAGCCCGGCCCTTGTGGCGCTCGCGGGGAGGCCGGCCGGGCTGATTGGACCGACGCGATCAAGCCTTGTCGGCGCTCAGGGCCTCGACGCGCTGGTTCAACTCGGCCACCTGACGACGCAGGTCGGCGGCGGTGAGCGCATCCCAGGCCGGCACCTGCGCCATCACGCGCTGCAGCGAGGCCTCGGACAGGCGCGTCATCTCATCCGCCTGGCCCTTGGCCTGCGACACGAGAATTTCCATCACCTTCTGGCCGTCCTGGCGCATGGTGCGGGTCTGGCTGATCCAGCCGGCCGTCAGCTGCTCCAGCTGCTCCTGGCTCCAGACGGCGCTCTTGTAACTGGCCAGCCAGGCATCCAGCATCTCGGCAGCCAGGGAGGGGCGGGTTTCGGTCGCAGTGGTCATGGGGAATTTCCTCTCTCTCATCACACAGGGTTGGCGGCGCTCAGGCGTCCGCGCTGGCTTTCTTGCGGGAAGCCCGTTCGACTTCCTCGGCCGGATGGGCGGCCAGAGCGGCGCGCAGCGCCACGAGGTGCTCCGTCAGCCCATCCAGCTGGTCGTGCAGGGCTTCCACCTTGCGCTCCAGCTGCACGACCTGACCCGCGAGGCGCGCATGGTCGGCCATGGACGGCAAGCGCAGGGCCGCCCAGTACGCTTCCAGCGCCTCACGGGTCAGCTGGTGCTGGGTCAGCGACTGCTCGCGCAGCACACCGGCCGCCGCCAGGTAGCTGTCCGAACCGAGCAAGGCCTGCAGCGGCGCGGTCCAGAAGGACTCGGTACGGTCGTAGAGGTCCTTCCAGGTGGGCAGCGGGGGCAGGGTGGGGGATGGGGTGGTCACGGGGCAACTCCCTTCGTTGAACGGGACAGGTTCAGCGTAGGGGGTGGGCGTTACAGACCCGTTACAGGAGAAACAAGAACACGTCGCCAGCCCCGGCGTCAGGCGTCGGTGAATACCCGTTGCAACTCCCCGAGAGCGGCAACCAGGGCCGCTTGACGGTCCGCACTCAGCCGGTCGAGGTGGGTGCGCAGCTGGGCCACGTGCGGCAGGAACACGCGGCGGTATTCCGCGTCGCCGGCGGGCGTGAGGGCCACCCGCACCTGGCGGGCATCCGTCTCCCCGCGCTGGCGCGTGACCAGGCCCCGCGCTTCCAGGCGGTCGAGCACCGGCGTCAGGGTGCCCTTGGAAATCAGCGTGCGGCGCCCGAGTTCACTGCAGGTCATGCCGGGTGTGTCGCCCAGCGTGACGATCACGTCGAACTGAGAGGGCGTGAGCCCCAGCGACTCGATGTAGCGTGCCGCCACGCGCGAGACCTGGGCGTGGCACGTCATCAGGGCCCGAAAGACGGGCACCAGCGAGACGTCGTCGGGGACGGGGTCGGTCACGGGAAGGCTCCAGATGGGACTGGTACGAACAGTCGCCAGTGTAGGCAGGGCGAGCAGCGGCGTCAAACCGGCGACGGCCGCCTCCGGAGGCGGGCTGGTCAGCGGCCTCGGGACGGTGAACGTCACGGTCGACCCTGCGGGCAAGGTTCCAGAGATGGGCCTGCTTACAGCCGGCCCTGGGCGCGCGGCATCCTTGACCCGGCGTGGCGTGAGGCCCATGATGGGCACCTTCAGGAGCCTCACCCTTGCCCCCCGCTGCCACGCCCATCCTGCACGTCTCCGGCGTCACCAAGGTCTACCCCGGCCGCTTTCGCCAGGCGCCCCTGACGGCGGTGCAGGATGTCTCCTTCGACGTCCGCGCCGGGGAAATCCTGGGCTTGCTGGGACCCAACGGGGCCGGCAAGAGCACCACGTTGAAGATGGTGACGGGCTTGCTGCGGCCCACCAGCGGCCGCATCACGATCGCCGAGATCGACGTGGCCGCCCGACGCTCGCAGGCCGTTCGGCAGGTGGGCGCGGTACTGGAAGGCAATCGCAACCTGCACTGGAAGCTGACGGCCCGGGAGAACCTGCGTTACTTCGGCGCCCTCAAGGGCGTGACGGGGCTGCGCCAGCGGGTCGAGGCGGTGATCGCGACGCTCGACCTGAGCGCCCACACCCACAAGCGCGTGGGGGAGCTGTCGCGCGGCTTGCAACAGCGCGTGGCGATCGGCATCGCGCTGCTGGGCACGCCGCGCTTGCTGGTGCTCGACGAACCCACGTTGGGGCTGGACGTGATCGCCGCCAGCGAGTTTCAGCGCACCATCCGGGCGATCGCCGAGACCGGCTGCGCGATCGTCCTGACGACCCACCAGATGGAGGTCGCGCAGGCGCTCTCGCACCGCATCGCCATCATCGCCGCGGGACGGCTGGCCGCGCTCGACTCGCTGGCGACCATGCGCGAGGCCTACCGCACTCCCGGTTACGAGGTCTGCGTGCGCGGCAGCCTGTCGCCCGCCTTCCTGGCCCGGCTGGAGCAGGCCGGCGGCCGCTGCGCGCGCGAGGCCTCTGGGGCGGGCCGCCTGTACCTGCCGGAGGGGCAAGGCGATGCCCTCTACGACATGCTGGCCGCCCTGCGCGAGGAGGCGGTCGAACTCGTCAGCCTGCAACAGCAGGAGGTGGATCTGGAAGCCATCTACCGCCGGATCGTGGAGGCGCCTGCCCCGTGAACCTTCCCGCTCTGTTCTGGGCTGAATTGCAGCGCGAGGCCATCTTGCTGGTGCGCCACCCGTTCGAACTGGTCTCGCGCCTGTTCTGGAACCTGGGCTTCGCGCTGATGATCTTCTTCGGCTTTCAAAGCGTCGGCTCGGGCCTGCCAGGCTTTCAAGAGGGCCAGATGGGCCGCATGCTCGGCCTGCTGATCACCTACATCGCCATCAACGGCATCTCCAACGGCGTCGACCTGTTGCTGCGCGAGGCGCAGACCGGCACGCTGGAGCAGGCGGCCCTCTCGCCGCCGCCGCTGGTGGTGGTCCTGCTGATGCGCGACCTGGCCTCCTACATCGAGATGCTGGCCCGCTTCGCGCTGGTGCTGGCGATCGCCGTGGGCATCACGGGCGTCCAGTTCCACCTCGACGTGCCGGGGATGGCGCTGCTGCTGACCCTGATGTACCTGGGCATGGAGGGCCTCGGCCTGATGCTGGCAGCGGTGGCGCTGCTCTACAAGCGCATCGTGACCCTGAACCAGCTGGCCGTCATGCTGGTGTTCGGCCTGGCGATCCTGCCGCTGGAGGGCTTGCCCGGCTGGATGAGCGCGTTCGTGGCGCATTTCCCCTTCACCCAGGCCCTGCAGCTGCTGCGCGACCTGGCCGTCAAGGGGGTGCCGCTGGTCGACCTCTGGGCCAGCGGGCGGATCCTGAGCCTGAGCCTGCACGCCGTCCTGTTCCTGGGCATCGGCGCGCTGGTCTTCCACGCGGCCGAGCGCAAGGCGCGCGACTGGGGCACGCTGAACCAGTACTGAAGCCGGCACGGCAAGCCGCCCGGCCGGCATCGCCAGCCCTGGCCCCCCGAGCGCTGCGTCGCTCGTCGGTTAGCTCCTTCGCCCGGTGTGCGCCCCCCTCGCTCCGTGCGCTCAGCGTCCCGTTCGTCGCGCGGCGAATCCGCTCGCGCCGCCTTCAGCGGGTCGCCTCGACCTCGGCACGGGTCAGGACAGCCTCAAAAAACGGCTTCCCGAAGGGTTTCCAGGCCTTGAGGGCCTCCGCCACCTGGTCCGGCGTGACGCCCTGCGCCGCGCACTCGCCGTCGTCGAGAAAGACCTGGTTGCTGGTCACGGCCAGGGCCACCGGGCGATCGTTCTGGCGCCGGTCGAAGCGCTGGTTGATCCAGGCAGCCACGCCCTCACAGCTCAGGCGCGCGCCCCCGTAGCGTTCCGGCAGCGGCCCGCCCCCGTGATCGGCCGTGAAGACGATCAGCAGGTTCTCGCGCCCCACCCGCTGCACCAGGGCCTCGACCGTCTTGCGCGCCTCCTCGTCGGCGGCGCGCAGCGCATCGCGGGTTTCCAGCGATTCGAGGCCGTAGCGGTGCGCGACGTAGTCGGTGGCCTTGATGCTCCAGAAAATCAGGTCGGGCACCTCGTCCTCGCCGAGCGGCTCCCGCGCGACCATCTCGCGCATGGCCAGCCCATCGAAGGCGGCCGCCCCGGGCGACATGCGCAGCGCCACGGGGGTCTGGACCAGGTGACCGCGCCAGTCGCCCGTCGCCGGCCAGCGCAGCGGGGCGCGCAGATCCGCCAGGTAGTCAGGCCGGCGGTAGACCTCCGGCAGGGTGGTCCAGAGGCCCCGGCGCTCGTCGTACCACTGGCAGATCGGCTTCGGATTGCCCGCGTACTGCGCCCCGTGGCCGACCATCCCGATCGCGGCCCGGTCGGCCATCGATTGGGCGATCACGACGGCGCGGCCCTGCGACTCCCGCAGCCAGACATCCGCCAGGGACGGACTATCGAGCAGCATCGGCTCCGGCCCGTTCGGCCCCAGAATGGCCGTGCGCGTCACGCCCATGGCCCGCAGGTGCGGCGTGTTGGCGGCAATGCCGTGGCGCGCCGGCCAGGCGCCGGTGCCGATCGCCACATGGCCCACCACCGTCTCGGGGTCGAGGTGGGAGACGCGGGCCTCGTCGAAAGAGGAACCTTCCGCCCGCAAGCGCCGGATGAAGGGCCAGGCCTCGGGATGAGCCTGCAGCATGGAGCGCCCGCCCTGGTCGAAGACCAGCACCAGCACGACCTTGGGCGGGGTCGCGGCGGGCAACAGCGCCCCCTTCAACACGCGCCCCGTCGCGTCCTCGGGGGCCACCGCCCCGATCAGCTGGGCCAGGGTCGGCACGATGTCCTGCTGGGTGGCCGCCTCGCGACTGCGCCAACCGACGCGCACCCGCCCGGGGCCCCACAGCACCAGCGGGATGCGGGTGTCGTAATCCCAGAAGGTGCCGTGATGATTGCCCTCGTGGGTGATCGCGCGGCTGGCCTCCCCGTCGGGCAGGGCCGAGTGCTCCTCGCGGATGTAGCTGCCGTCGATGATGTAGTGATACTTCGACGGCAGCACGAACAGGTCGCCGCTGCGCGGCCCCAGCGAACGCTGCGCCGCCAGGCGAAAGGCGGCCGTGACGCGGCGCGCCTCCTCGGGCACGGGGTCGGCCTTGGGCTTGATGTCGGGATTGGGGTCGGCCTTGGGCTTGGGGTCAGGACTGGCGTCCGGCCGAATGTCAGGCCCCGCTGGCGCCTTGCGCTCCCCGCCGCCGTCGTTCTTGTCCCCTGGCGCAGGCACGGCCCCTGCCGGTCCGTCGAAGCCAGGGGTCGAGGCCAGCAGCAACCCCGTCAAGGCGAGGGCCTGGCCCCCTTGAACCCATGATGTACGCGGCATCCCGTTCCTCCCTCCCCCGTTTACCCGTCAGCGGGGCCGCCGCCACTGGTCCCGGAGAGCGGCCCAACCGCCACGCAACAGGGGACGCTCGAAGCCATAGGTGATCGCCGCGGCCACTGCCAGCGAGGCGGCGATCGTCACGATCGTGAAGCTCAGTTGCCAGACCGGGTCGTGATGCGGGTCCGACGTGGCGGGCACGGGCCATTTCCAGACGTACATGAACTGACGGCCGACAAACTGGTGCCACAGGTAGAGGTTGTAGGAGATGACCGACAACCAGAGCAGCGGCCGCCAGGTGAACAGACGTTGCCAGAACGGCCAGGCCCGCATCGAGGCGAGCGTCAGCAGCAGGAAGGCCAGGGCCAGATGCCAGCGATGCGCCACCTGGTAGCCGTTGGGCCAGTCTCCGCCGTCATGGCGCACCTGCCAGAGGCCGAGGGCGTAGCTGTGGACGGCCCAGAGCGCGCCCAGGGCGATCGCCGTCGCCAACCCGCGCGCGAGGAGCCCCGCCGGGGCGGACGGCGCACGCCGCCCCTGCAGCCAGGCCCCCAGCATGCCGGTGGCGAACAGGTCCAGGTAGGCCGGCAGTTGCTGCATCAGCCAGTGGAAGTGCGGATGGGCCCAGGTCTGCACCCCGTGGCGCCAGGCGATCGCGGCCCCGCACAGGCCCACCCAGGTCCAGGCCGGACGCCGCACAAAGGCCCAGGCCAGCAGCGGGAAGATCAGGTAGAACTGCACCTCCACGCCGAGCGACCAGAGCACGCCGTTGACGGCGGTCTCGGCCTGCGGCGAGATGTTCTGGAAAAAGAAGGCGTGGGCGGTCAGATTCCAGAGGGCCTGGGCCGGGTCGCTCAGCCAGGCCGGCCGGGCGATCAGCAGCATCAAGACGATCGAGAGCCAGTAGGACGGCAGGATCTTGATCGCCCGCCGGCTGGCGTAGTGCCGCCAGCTCGGCGCAGGCGTGCCCTGGCGCAGCGCCCGCACGAAGGGCCACAGCAGGCAGAAGCCGCTGATGAAGAAGAACAGCTCGACGCCGGAAAAACCCGTTTCCGTGAGGTGGGTGAACTGGCAGGTCCAGCCGGCGATCGTCAGCTGCTGCGGCAACCAGGACAGCTGCCAGACGTGGAAGGCCAGCACCCACAGGATGGCCACCCCCCGCAAGCCGTCGAGGACGTCCAGGTGGTCCGTGGCGGGCGGGGCAGTGGCGGGAGAGGGGTCGGGCGGCATCGGATCAGCAGAGGGAGCAGGGGTGGCCTGCTCGAAAGGGCTTGTGCTAGAATACCCCGTACCACGGTGGCTGTGGTGAAGTGGTTAACACAGAGGATTGTGGATCCTCCATTCGCGGGTTCGAACCCCGTCAGCCACCCTTGAAGTCCAAAAGCTCCCGATCTGACAGTTCGGGGGCTTTTCGTTCTTTCATCATAGATGCCGCAGAAGCAAGCCAGGAGAAGGGTTGGCGGTAGGTAGGCGTGAGCTTACCGTCCTTCAACACGCAGTTCGAAACGACAAAATTGAGCAGCGGCTTCAGCGGCACCAACCCTGGCCCCCTTTAGGCGCTGACCTTCAACGAGGCCGCCGCAGCGATGAAAATGCCGCGCTCGGAGGTATTTAGTCCACGGCCGGATCGGGCGCTTCACGATCGACCGCCTGGTGCGCGCACTCGCCACTCTCGACGCCACGGTGCATGTGCGACTGGTGGTGGAGCCCCGGGACGCAGGGCTGGCGTCTGCGAGGCCTCGCAGCGGGGACGCAAGGACCTCATCTGGTGGGTCGA
>JAYKJB010000121.1 GCA_035285325.1 Candidatus Sericytochromatia bacterium | reverse complement strand
TCAGGACGCCGGCCGCGCTCACCTGGCGCAGACGACCCGGGCGCTCCTCGGCAATCAGAAAACCGCCCGCGCCATCGTCGACCAGCGCGGACGGACCTGCCAGGGGGACCTCCAGCGCAGGGAGCCCCTCACCCAATCGCTCCTGCCCCAACAACAACACCTTGATCGTCTCCAGGAGCTGGTCCACCGCAGGACTGCTCCGGCGCAAGGAACTGGTGGTCTCGACCACCGCCTGCGTCTGGTACTCCGGAATGCTGGTCAGCGAGACCACCGTGGAAGCCAGGCTATCCCGCAGCTGCGTCGCCTCGGCCTCCCGCAACTTGTTGAAGACACCGGCGCGCTTCTGCACGTACCGATCCAGCACATACACACTGGCCAGCGTGGCGGCGGTATCGATGGGAACCTCTCGTGCCGTTTTCTCGGACTGTACCAGCACGCTCGCCAGCGCGCCGCCCTGACGCAACGGAATCCGCAGCACCAGGTTCTCACTCGGTAGCTGAGCCCGCAGGGTGTAGCGGCCCTCGCCATCAGAGACCGCCCCCACGGGGCGTCCCTGCTCGTCGGTCAGCACGGCCCCCGCAGCGTCCGTCACGTAGACACCGGCGTCCCGCAACGGCGCTTCAGCCAGCGGAGCATCAGCGAGCAGGACGTATGGCGCGAGGCGGTATGGTTTGGTTTTGCTGATCAGACCCGCGCCATTGTTGCTGACCAAGCCCCCGCCGTTGTTACTGACCAGCGCCGCCCCATTGTTTCCGATCAGGCTGCCACCGGCATCGCTGACAAGGGTGACGCCGTTGTTGCTGAGGATCCCAGCCCCGCGCTCCGCGAGAATTCGCACCACGCCGGAGACCGTCAAGGAAGCTCCTCCCTGAGCGACAACGCGGGTCGGGAACCCCTGCGGCAGGGGTGCCAGGCCCCTGACGTCGGTCCCCGCTGAGGCGGCGGAGCCGGTCGCCCCTGACCCTCCCGACGTGACGGAGGTGGGGCCGGCGGCTGGAGAGGCAGCGCGCGAGGGCTTGCTGGTGACCCCCTGCACGGGAGTGCGCGTGACGGCGGGCAGGCGGCAGGCGGTTAGCAGAGCCAGAAGCAGGGTCAGGAGCCCGTGATGAACGAAGCGATCGTGGAGGCGCATCGTCAGCCCGTCACTGGCTCAGGGTATCCACCGCGCCGGTCAGCACCCCACCGGAGACCTTCCTGGTTTCCCCGCATTCAGCTAGCCCGTACTCTTGCCGGTCCAACCACCCACTTTTGTCGAGGTCAGCCGCCGCAAACTGCTCCTCGGTTGCGCCCGGCACCTGCAGGAATTCCTTCAGGTCGACCTGGCCGTTGTCACCGGCAGCGAGTTTGAAACTATTGTCACAGCCGACCAGTTCCTTGGTCGCGGGTTCCGTGACTGGCTGTGTGGGCGACAGCTTGCTCCCCGAATTCAAGGCAGTTTCAGTGGTCACGGCGCTGGTCGAGTCCAACCGCACCGGGGTGGGCGTGGGCGTCGCTTTGAGCGCAGGGGTGGGAGTGGGCGTCGACTTGAGCGTCGGGGTGGGTGTCGGGGTGGGTTTCAGCGCGGGCGTGGGCGACGGCGTAGGCTGCGAGGCAGGTGTGGCCGTGACCACGATAAACTCAGGCGCCGGGCTCGCTGCCACTGGCCGCCGAACCACGAGCCCACAGGCCTCCTCGCGGGTCACCTTGCCGTTCTTGTCCTGGTCATAAGCCGCGAAGAAGGCCGCCGCACCGCTGGCCTCTTTCGCCTCGACCACGTCGTCGCCATTCTCGTCGCGTTCCGCGAAGGCCTCTTCGCAGGTCAATCGGCGAGGCGCCGACGAGGGTGCGGCCGTTGGCTGAGGCCGGGCCGCGAGTTGTTCCCGCAGCACGGCGATCGCCTCGCCAGGATCCCGCAGATCCTCCCGCAGGGTCTCGACCACCTGTCGAACGGTCGGGGCCGCTTCTTGAATGGCCACGATGCGGGAGGCGACCGCCTGCGGATTGGCCAGATCCGGCACCCCGTTGCGGGTCAAGTCCTCGCGTATGGTGACCTGAAGTTGCTGAAAGCGCTCGGTATTGAACTGGCCCAAGCCCTCTTCTCTCGTGTCCACGACCGCTTCGGTGGCCAACGTGGTAGCCGGGTCGACGTCCGCGCGGCCGTCCCGGGCCTGCACGATCGTCTTGAGGTTGACGGGTAAACCGGCCGGGGTGCGCGCCATGGCCAGCACCACGTAGGTGAAGCCATCCGGGATGTCCGCGAAGAGGTACTCGCCCGCCTCATCCGTGAACACCGGCGGAATCTCAGGCAGGGCCGCTCCGGTGCCATCGGCCAGATACACCTCACTGCCCACCAAAGGTTGCAACGTACCGCTGGCCGAGACCTGCTGGCTCAACCGATAGTTCATGCTGCCGGCCGCGATCAGGTTCATGCTGCCCGCCGCAATCAGGTTCATACTGCCGGCTGCGATCAAGCCGTTGCTGCGCGCAAACGGGTCGCCCCCCAGCGCCGAGTAACCTGAGGGGACCCGCACGCCCCCCCGCACCGCCGTCAGCTTCGGGGTGGCGAAAGGTCGCCGCGCGTTGCGCGTCAGCGCATCGGAGCCGGCTTTGGGGGCCGAAACCGACACCGAACAAGCGGCCAGAACGGCCGCCACCAGGGCCAGGTTCAACCACCGTGTGGCAAGCATCAGGATTCCCCCAGGGTCTCGACCAACCACCCACAGGTCGCTTACCCGTGAGTGGCCCGCAGAAAACCCTCAGCCAACCGCCCGGTCCCGCGCAAGCCCGGCTCACCGCCAGTGAGCATCCAGATGTCGCAAGGAGCCGAGCAGCGTCTCTGCAACGTGGCTGAGGGGAGCACGAGCAAGCACCGAGGGGCGGTGAAAGACCCGCGAGGTCGGGGCATGTTTCCAGTCGCGCTCCCCCTCGCTTGCCGAACTGGAGACTCCCATGCGCAACCACGTCGCCCCCCGCGTCCAGCTGTTCAGCGAATCCGTCATCCGAGAGATGACCAGACACTGCAACCAGCACGGTGGCATCAACCTGGCGCAGGGATTTCCCGACTTCGCGGCCCCTCTGGCCCTCAAGGAGGCCGCCTGCCGGGCCGTGATGGCGGATGTGAACCAGTATGCCATCACCTGGGGCACGCCGGGGCTGCGCGAGGCGATCGCCCGGAAAGCGGCGGCCTTCAACCGGCTTGACTGGGTGGACCCGGCCAAGCACGTGACCGTCACATGTGGCGCCACCGAGGCCATGATGGCCGTGATGCTGTCGGTTGTGGAGCCGGGTGACGAGGTCATCGTGTTCGAGCCCTTCTACGAAAACTACGGCCCGGACGCGGTGATCGCGCAGGCCAACCTGCGCTTCGTGCCGCTCGAGGGCCGCGACTTCCGCATCGACCCGGACAAGCTGCGGGCGGCCTTCGGGCCGCGGACAAGGGCCATCGTGGTCAACACGCCGCACAACCCCACTGGCAAGGTCTTCAGCCGCGCAGAACTCACCCAGATTGCGGAGCTCTGTCAGACCTTCGATACCCTCGCCATCACCGACGAAATCTACGAGCACATGGTCTACACGGGGGAGCACGTCTCGATCGCCACGCTGCCGGGCATGGCCGAACGCACCATCACCATCAGCGGGCTCTCCAAGACCTTTGCCGTGACGGGCTGGCGTCTGGGCTACGTGATCGCTCCGGAAGACCTCACCGCCGCGATTCGGCGCGCCCATGACTTCCTGACCGTGGGCGCGCCGGCGCCCCTCCAGGAAGCCGCCATCACGGCCCTGGGCTTCGGGCCGGACTACTACCAGGAGATGCTGCAGAAGTACGCCGAACGCCGGGCCACCATGCTGGAGATCCTGAGCGAGGCCGAGCTGAATCCGATCGCGCCCCAGGGGGCCTACTACGTGATGTGCGATATCACCCACACCGGTATGGACGCAGTGCCTTTCGCCCATTTTCTGATCACGCAGGTCGGCGTCGCCCCGGTGCCGGGTACGGCCTTCTGGGCCGACAAACAGGCGGGCGGGCGCTGGATCCGCTTCGCGTTTCCCAAGAAGGAGGAAACCCTGGAGGCCGCGCGCCTGCGGCTGCGCACCCTGCCGGCACGCCTGGCGGCCGTCCGCTGAGGCCGACAGGCGTGTCGCTCGCCAGTCCGGCCCCCGCCTCCTCGCCGCGCCGCGCCCAGCGTCAAGCCGTCGTCGCGGCGGCCGTGGGCAGCGCCATCGAGTGGTACGACTTTTTTCTGTACGGCGTGGCGGCCGCGCTGGTCTTCCCGAAGGTCTTCTTTCCGGCCAGCGATCCCTACACGGGTGTACTGCTGGCCTTCTCCACCTACTTCGTGGGCTTTCTGGCCCGCCCGATCGGCGCGGCGGTGTTCGGTCACTGGGGCGATCGGATCGGCCGCAAGGCCACGCTGGTGGCGACCCTGGTGCTGATGGGGCTTTCGACCGTCGCGATCGGCCTGGTGCCCACGCATGCGAGCCTGGGCGTCTGGGCCGGGGCCCTGCTGGTCGTGCTGCGATTGCTGCAAGGCATCGGGGTGGGCGGCGAGTGGGGCGGCGCGGTGCTGCTGGCCATGGAATGGGCGGACGACTCCCGGCGCGGGCTCATGGCCAGCTGGCCCCAGTTCGGCGTGGCCGTGGGGCTCGTGCTGGCCAACGCCGCCCTGGCCTTCGCGGCCTGGTGGTCCGGGGATCAGTTTCTGACCTGGGGCTGGCGCGTGCCGTTCCTGCTGAGCGTGGGGTTGATCGGGGTGGGCTTCTGGATTCGCCTCGGCATTCAGGAATCCCCGGAGTTCCTCCGGCTTCAAGCGCAGGGCCAGCTGGAGGCCCAACCTGTACGAACGGTGTTGCGGGAACACGGCCGCGAGGTGTTGCTGACGGCGCTGGCGCGTTCGGGGCAACAAGCGCCGTTTTACGTGTTTACCGCCTTCGTGCTGGACTACGGCACACGCATCCTCGGCCAGGAGCGCCAGTTGATGTTGAACCTGGTCATGCTGGCCTCCTGCCTGATGCTGGTCAGTGTGCCGTTCTGGGCCCACCTGAGCGACCGCATCGGACGTCGCCGCATGATGTTGCTGGGCAGCGCGGCGATGGTGCCCTTTTCGTTCCTGTACTTCGGCTTGCTCGACACCCGCGACGCCGGCTGGATGGCCCTCGCGATCGCGGTGTCCCTTCCCGTCCACGACATGCAGTACGGGCCACAGGCCGCCTTCATCGCAGAGAGCTTCCCGACCCACCTGCGCTACAGCGGGGCCTCGCTCGGCTATCAGCTCGCCTCGATCACCAGCGGGGGACCCGCTCCCCTGCTCGCGCTGTGGCTGTTCGAAGCGACCCGCTCGTCCGTGGCGATCGCCGCGTTCATGGCCCTCTTCGCTGCCGTAGGCTTTCTGGCCATCCTGCTGCTGCGCCCCGACGCGAGCGCCCCGCCCCATGCCCTTGGAGCCGCGCGTCGCTGAATCGTTTCAAAACCGGACGAACGCGGGTAGGAGGCAGGCAGGAGGCATCACGTGCCGCACGAATCCGCCGACCCCGACCTCTGGAAAAGCCTGGAAGAGCGCGAGAGCGAACGGCTGGCGGCACTTTGCCTGAGAGCCGAACTGGCCCTCGCGGGGCTGATTCGCTGGGTACGGGCGCCGGGCAACGCCGCCAACCGAGAGGCCATGCTCAAGCAGTACCTGCTCGAGGCGGACGAGGTGCTCGCCACCGGACACATGGCGGCCATGCAGCGATGGGAGCGGGTCGTTCCGGTCGAGCCCTGGCCCCCTGAGCCCAGTTCCGAGGCACAGCCCTAGCCGCTAGCCGGCGACTCATTCGACTCGGCGAGCGGGCCGCCCCACGCGCTAAGTTCAGGGCAGCACGGGCGGTGCGGAGGGCACCGGCGGAGCCGGCGGAGGCGTCGAGGGCGCCTGCGTCGGGGCAGGTGCCGGACCGGTCGAGGGCGGCGCGGTGGGCGAGGTCGAGGGAGGATTGCTGGGGCGCTTCTGGCGCTCCGACAGGTCGAGCTGAGCGGCCAGGAAGGCCAGCAGCAGACGGCGGTCGATCGGACGCTGCAGGTCGACCAGACGCGCCTCCCCGCGAGCAAACCAGACGGGCAACATGGAACCGATTTTCTGGCCCTGGCCATCCAGCAGATCCACCCGCCCTTGCCAGGTGAACCAGGCAGGACTGCTGCGCAGCACGAGCGAGCGATCCTCGTCGAACACTTGCAGCACCACCCCGGGACGGACCAGACTGCGCAGCACGTCTTGCTTGACCTCACCAACCACCGTTCCGCGCAGGGCGCGCACCAGGGCCTTGAATCCGAAAGCGAACGAGGCCTGTTCCAAGCTGCCGATTTCCTGCTCGTCACCATCCATCAGGCGCCAGGTGGAGGTCGCAGCGAAGAACTTGCGCTGAATCACGCCGACCTTGCGTTCACCTTCCGCCACGTCATAGGTCGGCCGCAGGATCGAAAGAGGGCGGCGACTGAGGCGAAACTGACCGCTGACGCCAAAATGAGCTTCGGCCGCATCCACCACCGCGGCGTCCCGCTGAATCGCCGTCGCCGGCAATCCCTGCGGCACCGTCCCGCAGCCCAGCATCATGGCAGCCACAACGAGCGAGAGACAGTGGCGATACATCAACAGACTCCTGCGAACGAGACAAACGGATTGTCCGGCCGCCGGGATGATATCTTTCCCAAGTAAAGTTTAAGAATTACTTAAGCGAGCCTCGGCGAAACCCGCTATGATGTCAGAAGGTGGTCCATTGCTGCCGCAGCGTTGGCCCTCCCCGTACCGCGTCTCTCCTCGCGCCCGCCGCAACGCCGCGACGAGGCCCCCTCGATAGCGACGTTCCCATGATTCCGGCCATTGCTCGCGGTCTACTCGCAAGCGCCCTGCTGATCGCTCCAACCGGCTGTGCCCTGCTGGACCTCGTGCGCGACCAGGCCCTGGGCGAGGCCGATGTGACGCCCGGGCTCCCGCAGGCGACCCCTGGACCGGGCCAGACCCGACGCGTGCTGCGCACCAAGTTCGGCCCCGAGATCAAGCTGATCGACAATGCCCGCTACACGGGGGCATTGTATGGCTTTCGCAGCGTCCGCCACCTGACCTTCTGGCGGCCGGTCTACGTGGGCGGAATGGCCTATGGCTCCCTGCCCCTGCCCAATGGTGCCGGCGTCCAGCTGGCTCCCCTGTTTGGCTATGCGGGCTTGCTGGTGGGCTACGAATGGCGCGTGCCAGGCTTGGCGGCCCGGGGAGACGAACCCGCCTGGTTGGGCTTCTCGCAGCGCAACCCGCCCTGGCTGGGGCTCGACGCCAATCTCCATCTGGGGCTGACCCAGGACCTCGCCTCCGTGGGGCCCAACCCGCTCGGGCAGAATCTCTCGCTGGAACCCAGTCTCTCGCTGAGTCTGCCACTGCCCTTCCTGCGCGGCCTGCGCCTGGCGGCCAGCGGCGGGTATTTATACCTGCCGTTCGCCGCGGACTACAGTGGTTGGACCATCAGCCTGCGCGTTGAGGGAAAAACGATCGAGACCCGGATGCTGATCGACGAGTGAGCAGGAGGCTCGAACGGGGGCGTGATGGGCAGCCCGTCTCGTCTAAAAGTCGTATCCCAGGCCGGTGGCCAGATAGCCTTCACTTCCCGTGTCGGGCAACCAGCTTCGCATCAACTGCAAGTGGGCCTCCCAGCCGGATTCCAGGCGATGCGACAGCATCACGTAGCCCTGCTGGCGAGGCTCGACGCGCTGCGCATAAAGCAGGGACTGATAGGCGTAGCGCGCGCTGAGCACGGTACTTGGGCCCAGGCTCTGGTCAATGCCGCCGCCCAGCGAGGGCATCGTGAAGCCGTTCGAGGGGGAGGCCAGCGAGACGAACTGCCCGGCCCCGACCTGCAAACGGGCCCGCGCACCCGGCCAGCAGGATTGCACGTAGCCGCCCTCGAAGGCCTGATACGAGCCCGTCGAGAAAAATTGGGTGCTTCCCAGCAACACATAGGTTTCCCGCTGCGCATCCAGGTGCCAGATCGTGTTGGCATACAGCGAGCCCCACAGAGCGCTGGCCGCCGGCAAGAGGGCTCCGGCGCGTCCATGGACACTGGCGATCACCCAGGTGTCGATCTCGGGTGTCAGGACGAAAACCTGGCCGAGATTGAGACCCGCGTTCAGCCCCACGTCCTCCGACGTCGCTGGCAGCGCGGCCATCGGCATCAGCGTGCCGCTTCGACTGTCGTTGTAGTAGGTGTCGAGCGACACTCCCCCGGTCCAACCGCCGTAGGCGATCGCCCCGGCCGGCTCGCCTGTGGCCTGCCAGGCGATCAAGGTCAGAGAGAGCAGGCAGGCTCCGGGCCAGGCGCGGCTCGCCAAGGAGGGCTGGCTCACGGGGTGCCTCCGGGGGGCGGGGGCGGCGGCCGGTGCTCGTCGTGAGGAGGCATGGGCACGGGGCGGCAGTCCAGCTCCGGGCGGTCCGGCAGGGGGCAGGGCGGAAAGCCGGAGCTGCGGTGCGGCGGGCGTCCGGCCGGAAAGGCGTAGTTGGGGTCAGCCGCGACCGGCTGGCGACCCGAGGGATCCCCCGGAAAGTGACGCGGGCCTGGCCCGTGCCGGTCCGAGCCGGGTGGCGGAGGTGGGTCGCCCCGTGGAGCGAGCATCTCCGCTTCCCGCGGGGGCAGGCCCGGCGGCCGACGGGGCGGGCCTCCATTCGGGAGGGGCAAGGGGGGTGCCTGCGGCCGCTGATGATCCGGGTAACCACGCTCCGATTCCCGGACCCTTTCAAGGCGAACGGCAGCCCGCTGCTGACGCAACCAGTCCCACGCCCCAGCGCGGGGAGAGGGCGCCGTACCGTCTTTCCCCGACGCGTCATTCGGTTGCCGGGCAGGGGGCTCCAGCTGATTCAGCTGGTAGGTGGGCAGGCCCGGAGCAAGCGGCTGGGGCGCGCCCAACGGGCCGAAGGGAGAAACGATCAGGCTTTGCCCCGGCTCCAGCAGACGCGCGGCGCCCGCCTGGCTTCCCGTCACCTCCACCAACCCTTCGTAAACGGCCACCGTGGTGGATTGATCGGCATTGACCGCCACGTCGAGAATCGTCCCTCGCACCACCGCCGTGGCGCTCGGCGCTTTGAAATAGAAGGGCTGTCGCAACTTCTCCTGAAAGCGGGCCCAAACCCGACCCTGCTTCAGCAGGACGCCCTCGTCCGCGGGCACCACCAGTTCGCTCAGTGGCATCAGGCGAAACTCGCCTCCGTTGCGCCACTTCAGGCGAGCCTGCCCGCGCAGGCCCGTCCGCACGACGGCCCCCACCTGCAATTGTTCACCACCGGCGGCCTGGCGCAGGGTCTGCTCGCTCACGGCTCGCCACATGACCGGACCGCTGACCTCCACCAGGATGGCCACCGGGGGAGGCTGCGTGCTGCCCCGGGCGACGGGAGCCATCCCGGCCAGCAGCCCCAGCACGAGCGGAAGACGAAGCCAGCCTACCCTCATGGGCGCGCATCCTCCAGCGTGATCGTGCCCATCCGCAGGGCCTTCAGCACCGCTCCGGTCCGCGAGGCCACGCCCAGTTTCGAGAAGATGTTGGAGAGGTGCTGCTGCACCGTGCGGTCGCTGATGCCCAGGTGCCGGGCGATCTCCTTGTTCGAGAGGTCCTTGGCCAGCGTTTTGAGAATCTCCACCTCCCGCTCCGAGAGCGCCTCCTCGCCGCCGTCCGTGCGCCAGGACGCCATCATGGCGCGGGCAACTTCCGGCTGCAGGATGGCGGGCTTGCCCTCCGCCACCAGACGAATGGCCTGCAGCAACTCCGGCTCGTCGGCCGTCTTCAGCATGTAACCGTTGGCCCCGGCCTGCAAGGCCCGCAGGATGCTGGTCTCATCGTCAGCCGAGGTCAGCACGACGATGCCGAGCGTTTCCCCGCGCGCGCGAAGCTCCCGCACCACCGACAACCCGTCGCGGCGTGGCATCTGGAGGTCCGTCAGCAGCACGTCAGGCCGGTGAGTGGCCACCAGGTTGAGCGCCTCGTCCCCGTCCCTGCCACGGCCGACCACCGCCACGTCGGAGGCCGACTCGAGCATCTCACAGGTGCCTCGCAGGACCATGGGGTGGTCATCCACCACCACCACCCGGATCGCATCAGCCACGGCTCACCCCTCCCTGCGCTCAACCGGCAGCGTAAACCGCAAGGTGGTCCCCGCGCCAGGTCGTGAATGCACGGCCAGATCGCCGTGGTGGCTGCGCATGCGCAGCCACATCCGGTGCAAACCACTGTGTTCGATGCCAGGCGGGGGAATGCTGAGGTCGGGCGGCGTGAAGCCCTGTCCATCATCACTCACCTCAATGATGGCCGTCTGCGGGCTCTGGTCCAAGCGGATACGCACCCGCGAAGCGGCCGCGTGCTTCAAGGCATTGGTGAGGGCCTCGTTCACGAGCCAGTAAAGTTCGACCTCGCGGGCCTCCGGCAGGGGCTCCCAGCTGGCCAGTTCGGCACGCACGTCCAGCCCGCTGCGCTGGGCGTGCTGAAGGGCCAGGACGGGCAATGCCTCTGCCAGACCGCCGTGGCGCAGGGCCGGCGGCAGCAGGTCGCCGCGCAGACGCTTGATCTCGCCCTGGGCCTCCTCGGTCTGGGCAGCCAGAAACTGAAGCCGATCGGTCAGGTCCGTCGTCTCCGAGCGTTTGAGCAAGCGACGGACCTCTCGCCCGATCACGACCAGTTGCTGCTGGATGCCATCGTGGAGTTCCCCTTCGATGCGCGCCCTTTGACGTTGCGCCTCGGCGGCCAGATCCGAACCATAGCGAGCCAGCAACTGGTTGCGGTGTTCCAACAGGTCCGCGCGCTCGCCCCAGACCCCGGCCAGATGGCACGAGGCCAGCGCCCCAAGGACCGGTACGACTTCCAGCCAGACCCCGTCCCGAAAAGCGATGAGGGAGAGCACCGACCAGGCCGCGGCCGCAAGCAGCAGCCACAGGGTCCGGCGCGCCGGGCCATCGCTGCCCCGCGTGAGCACGCGCCCGGGCCCGAGCGCGAGGGCGAGCATCAGCAGGGCGATCGCCAGCGGGGCCAGCCGCTGGAGAAACCCGTCCCGGGCCAGGTTGTCGATCGCGCAGGCCGCCAGCTCCACCCCCGAAAGCGGGCCCATACGGGGATCGGCCACGGCGAAATTGGTATCGGGAAGCCCCGTGGCGGTGGCACCGAGCAGGACCATCCGGCCCGTCAAGGCACTGGGGGAAACCTGACCCTCCAGCACGTCCACGGCCGACACCAGTGGATGCCGGCGCGGCCCCTGGAAATGAAACAGCTGCGGGCCAGTCCGCCAGGGGAAATGCGGGCTTGGCGGCGAGACGGCGCTGCCCCGGTGGGCGCCCAGCACCGCCGTGGGAAAGGCAGGCACCCAGTGCCCGACCACGTTCTGGAAGGGCTCCAGTTCCCAGACCTCCGTCTGAACGTGGCTGGCCAGTTGCACGCTGCCCAGGGCCACGGCCGCGGCCCCGAACACGGGCAACGGTTCGACCGCCCGCATCTCCAGTCGGGCCGCATCGGCATAGGCGAGGAAGATCGGGAGCACCGTCGGCACGCGGCTCAGGGCCTGGGCGAGGCTGCGGTCCTCCGCCGGCTGCCGGGCGGGTTCGTTGAAGGCGACGTCGATGCCGATCACGCTGGGACGCGCGCGTCCGATGTGGTCAACCAGCTGAGCAAAGAGACGACGGTCCCAGGGCATCTGCCCGTACCGCGCCAGCGAGCGCTCGTCGATCGCCACCACCACGACGTCGTCGGTGTCCCGCCCGAGCGGCGTCAGCATATACCTGGCACGCACGCTGAGCCGCTCGAGTGGTTCCAGGGCCCCAAGCAGGGTCAGGGCCGTCCAGCCGGCGCAAATGGCAAAGGCGAGAAAAACAGCGCGCATCGACGACTCCGCGAATCATCCCGCCTCATGCTACCGCAGCCCCCGACAGGATACCTGGGCGTTTCGGCGCAGGGCGCTCTCAGCCAAATGGCGGATCAGGTATGCTCAAGGCACGCTGCACCGGAAAGACTCGCCGCGAACGTCCAATTCCCCTTCCGCTCCTCCCGCGCCCTGCCCTGAGCCACGCCCATGACCTTCCCCCCCCTTCCCACCCTGCTGCTGACCCTGGTGACTGTGTTGCTGTGGGGGCTGATCCCGATCATCGACAAGCTGGCGCTGAATCATCAGGCGACTTCCCCCCTGCTCGGCATCACGATTCGCGCCTGCGCCGTGGCCGTGCTGGCCTTGCCGGCGCTGGCGCTTTCGGGGAACGGGTGGCAGGCCTTGCGACAGGTCCCGCCTTCAGCCCTCGCGCTGTTTGCCGCGAGTGGCATCGTCTCGCTGCTGCTGGCCCAGTACACCTACTATGCCCTGCTCAAGCAAGCCGACGTGTCACGCCTGTTCCCCTTCCTGTTCGCAGCCGCACCGGTGGTCACCATGGTGCTGGGCGTGGTTTACCTGGGAGAAACCTGGCGCGCCAGACAGGTGCTGGGCGCCATTTTGGTGATTCTGGGCGGCATTCTGCTGCTGTAAGCGGGCCGGCTTCCAAAGGCTTCAGGTCCCGTCGTGACGAGCGGGACCTGAAGCGTGCGGGGGATTACCAGTTCGAGGCGGCCTCTCAGCTCACCGTGGCCGACGTGTTGCTGATCAGCGCCAGCAAGCCCGGCGACGATGGCGTGGGATGCCCCGCCAGGACCGCGTGAGCCGCCTGCAAGACGACCACCGCCACCCCAGCCATCAGCAAAAAGAGCAGTTTCATGGATTCCCGATCCGTCATCGTACGCCTCCCTGCGCGAGGTGACACTCCCTTGTCCTGATCCATGCATCGGACAGCCGAGGGACCCGCTGAAATACATGCGCCTCAAAAATCTGCAACATTGTGATGGGGGTCCTTGCCGGGGGGCGACTGCGTCATTTTTGGTGTTGAGAGATCCACCCCGGTCACTGCCCGTTAAAATGGTCGAACCATGCCCAATGAACCCTTCAAATGGTTGCTGATCGGGGTGCTGCTCGGCTCGATGGTGATGGCCGGGAGCATCTGGGGCCTGCTGCAGTGGGGGCGGCGCCCGGCCGATTGGAGCGCCGACGAATTTCGCGCCCACGGCCTGCCCTTGCCCCCTCAGGCCCACCGTCCCCATCGCAATGTGAAGGCCCACGGGCACGACCCTCACGCGTCACCGGCCCACGCGCACGAACTTCCCTCATCCGACGCCCCTGCTCACGAGCCAGCCGGGCGGCCTGACGCTCACGCGGTGCCCGAGGAACACCCTGCCCCCACGCAAGCGTCTCCCGCTGCGCGTCCGAACCCGACGGAGCGGCCTGGCCCTTCCGAGCCTGCGGCGACGGTTCCGGCGGCCCACGGCGTCGAACGCGGGCACGGCGACAGCCCAGCAGGATGGCCCGTCACGCCTCAGGGCCGCAAAGGTCACGCCCCAGCGGGGCAAAAAATCCATCCCTGAACCCGTCGGCCGCTCGCCTTGTTCGCACGCCGGGTGGGTAAGTAGACCTTGCCCCCTGGCTGCGGCCACCCCGCAGCCGTCTCGCGCCCCCCAGAGCGGATGCCGACCGAGTTACTCGACCACCGTTATCAGATCGTGCAGCGTCTCGGCGAGGGTGCCATGGGCGCTGTTTATCAGGTGGAAGAACGCGCCTCCGGTAAGACGCTGGCCATGAAGGTCATCTCGCGGAAGGTGGAGGGGGGCGAGAAGTCCTACCTGCAACTCAAGCAGGAATTTCGCTTGATGACGCAACTGCGTCACCCCAACTGCTGTGCCGTTTACGATTACGGGCTGCTGAATTCGGGCGCCCCTTTCTTCACGATGGAACTCGTGCCGGGGCGTGGACTGGATGAGATGTTGCCCGTCCCCTTGGCGGACGTCCGGGGCATTCTCGGACAGCTCCTGCTGGCCCTCGGCTACATCCACCAACTGGGCTACTTGCATTCCGACATCAAGAGCGCCAACGTGCGCATCCGACCGGATGGCACCGCCAAATTGATGGACTACGGCCTCATGGAACTCGCGGGCCGAAGCGGGGGAGCGATTCGCGGCACCGTCGGTTACCTGGCCCCGGAAGTGGTGAGGCGAGGGCGCCTGGACCGACGCGCGGACCTTTATGCCTTGGGGGTGCTGGCCTACGAGATGATCACGGGCCAGCTGCCCTTCCAGAGCGACCAGTTGCTCGACCTGCTGCGCATGCACCTGTCACAGGCACCGACGCCCCCCTCCGTCCTTCAACCCGCGGTCGATCCAAGCCTTGAACACGTGGTCATGCGCTTGCTGGCCAAGGAGCCGCTGGATCGCTACCAATCGGCCTACGACGTGCTCGACGCGCTGGGCATGGAGGTGCCTCAAGGCATCGGGGGCAGCTTGCTGGCCTCCCCCCTGGTGGGACGCCAGGAAACCCTCACGCGGCTTCAGACCGCCGTCTCCGTGATGGAAACGGGCCCTCCCGGCGAACGCATTTTCATCTGGGGCGAAAGCGGCATCGGCAAGAGTCGTCTGCTCGAAGAGCTTCGTTTCGCTGCACAACTGGCCGACCTGCACCACATTCAGGCCACGCCACGCAACACGCCAGCGCCCTACGGGCCGATCCTCGATCTGCTACGCCGGGCGCTTCCGTTCGCGCGGCGCCTGATTCCCGAGGTGCTGGCTCGGGTGGCGCCCGTGCTGGTGAAACTGCTGCCCGACCTGGCTGAAGAGACCGCCATCGAACCGGCCCCCGACCTCGACCCGCCGGCGCGCGAGAAGGCGCGTCTGCAAGACTGCATCGCCACCCTGCTCGGAGAACTGGCGCGCCAGGCTCCCCTGGTGGTGGCCCTGGACGATTGGCACCGGGCCGATGAGTTGTCCCAGGAGTTGCTGGAGCACCTGGTCCGCAACGTCAGCGACGCGCGTCTGCTGCTGGTGGTGGCCTCCAGACAGCTGCCCGAAACGCTGCCGACCTGGCTGGCCCAGGCGGAGCGTCTTCAGATCGCGCCCCTTCCCGCGACTGCCGTCGACATGATGGTCAGCTCGATGCTGGGAGATTCAGCCGTCTCGGAACGGTTGACGGCTCGCGCCTTGGATTTTTCCAAGGGCAACCCGTTGCTGATCGAACAGTTGCTCGAGCACCTCGTGCGGGAACGCATCCTGACCAACCAGGCCGGACATTGGCAGACCGACATCGAGATTCCGGACGAGAACTTGCCCTCCGATGGCCCGGCACTGCTGTTGCGTCAGCTTGAGGCCTTGTCTCCCGATGTGCGACGCCTGGCAACCCATGCCGCGGTGGTGGGCGAGAACTTCACCCTGGAATGGTTGCAAGCGGCCACGGAACAGGAGGAAGAGCACCTTTTCGATGCCCTTCAGGCGCTCGAGATTGCCCAGATCATCGTGCCGGAAGAAGGTGGCGGGTACCGCTTCGCGCAGCCGGAACTCCAGCGTGTGCTGCTGGAGGAGGTGCCAAGCTCGCTGCGTCGCCCCATCCATGCGCGCATCCTGACGGTACTGGAGCACGAGGCGCGAGGAGAAGGACCGGAACGTCTCCCGCTGGAACTGATCACGGCCTTGGCACGACACAGCTTGGAGGCCCAGGCCAGTGACCAGGCGATCGTCTATGCCCTGGAAGCCGGCAATCGGCGATCGGCGCTGTACGCCCTGCAAGAGGCCGAAACCTTCCTCGACCAGGGACTGGCGCTGTTGCGAGAGGCCCCCTCTGACCGCTGGAGCCCTGTGTTGCTGCGTTACCTGGAGCAACTCGGGTTCATCAGACGAGCCCGGGCCCAGGCCAAAGAAGCCAAGGAGGTCCAGGCCGAGGCGATTGATCTGGCCGAGCATCTGGGTGCCCAGCGTGAACTGGGGAGGCTGCTGGGCTCTCAGGCCAAGGCTTGTCTCGTCCTGCAGGAGAGTGCCGTGGCGCTCGAATACTGTTCCCGCGCCATCCTGGTCAGTGAGGCCGCGGGCGACAGCGTCAACCAGACACGCTGCCTGCTGGTGGCGGCGCGTCTGCATTTCTACGCGGGCGACCTGCCAACGTCCTTGCGAATGGCGGAACAGGCCGCCGCGATTGCCGAGACGTCCTTCGATGTGACCTCCCAGGGGTCGGCCTATGCCTTTGCCGGCTATGTCTGCGTGGCCTCGTCAGACCCGGCCCAGATTCCCCACGGGATCTCCCAGCTGCAACGTTCTCTGACCCTGCTGCTGTCCAGCGGTGACAAGCTGGGGCTGGTCAACTCGTACAACCTGTTGGGCAACGCCCAGAACGCCTTGGGGGAGCCTCGCGAGGCGTGGGAATCCTTCCAGGCCGGCCGAGCCCTGGCCTTTGAGAGCGGCTCTCGCTCGGACGAAGTGGTGGCCGTGCTGAATCTGGCCATCACCGCGCTGGAATTGGGGAACCTGAGCGAAGTCCGCGAACGCGCCCAGGAAGCCGAAGCGTTGTCGAGTCGCTACGGCGTGAAATACACCCACGGCTACGCCATGTCGATGCGCGCCCTGGGCGACGTCCTCGCCGGCGCGGGGCAGGAATCGCTGGCCCTGATGGAGCGTGCCCTCGTGTTCACGCGAGACCTGCGAAACAAGTATGTCGAGGCCTTGGTGCTCATGTACCAGGTGGAGTTGTTGCTGAATCTGGGGCAATGGAAAGAGGCACTGACGGCGAGCCAGGCCCTGAGAGAGGTGATCGACGCCACGGGCAACCCCGAGCCGGAAACGCGACTCAACGCCATGCTGGCCGAACTGCACCTTCATCGCGACGAATTACCGGATGCCGAGTGGCGCGTCGAACTGGCTTATCAGGCCGCCAAGGTGGCGCTTTCCAAGGGCATGCAGGCACGTGCCCTGCGGATCAAGGCGCAGGTGGCGGTCGCTCGGGAACAGTGGCGCGAGGCCGCCAACTGGGCCCAGGAAGCGCTGGAGCTGGCCATCCGGGTGGGCAACGCCCTGGAGCAGGCGCGCGTGTATGCGATTCTGGGTGAGATCGCCCTGGCTCAGGGGCATTCCCAAGCACGCCAGCACTTCTTGCAGATGCGACAGCTCGCGGAAGAGGTGGGAAGCCCCAGTTTGCAGGCGCAAGCCCATTTTGGCCTGGCGGCCGCCGCGCCGTACGCGCCCGAGGCCCCTCATCAGGTCGAGCAGGCCAGGCGCCTGCTTGAAGGCGCCCGCGATGCCTTGCCCAAGCCTGCTCGGGGGGCTTTCGAAAGCGTGCGCGAACACCACCGCGTGCTGCAAGAGGGGCACCTGGCCTTCTCCCTGGCCAGGCGACCAGCCGAGCGTCCGCCCTGGTTGCTTCAGCAACTGCGGGAACGCAGCATTTGACTTCGGTTCGTGACGAATAAGCCTGTCCAGCGCTCAAACGCGGGCCTGAACGAGCGGCCGTGCCCCCCATCCATTCCCCGGCGGCCCATGGTTCCCGTCAGCCGGGTGCGCTAGAATGGGGTCCTCCCCTCCAAGGCATCAGGTCGCCCCAGGGAGCGAAAGGAGTCCCCGTGTTTTTCAAGGACACCTCAGGACCTCGCGAAGGAGACGCAGCGCCGCCCTTCACGCTGCCCGATCACGACGGCCGGCCGGTCTCTTTGCTGGACTGGCGAGAAAAAAAACGGGTGGTGCTGGCCTTCTATCCGCAAGACGACACCCCTGGCTGAACGCATGAGCTGCGCGCGTTCAATTCGGCGCTCGACCGATTGACGGCGTGCGATACCCAGGTGCTGGGTATCAGTCACAACACCTCCGAATCCCACGCCCGCTACCGGGCCAAGTTGGGCTTGAACTTCCCCCTGCTTGCCGACCCACGCGGCGAGGTCGCCCTGCTTTACGGGGCGAAGGGCTGGCTGCCGTTCTTCAAACGAAAGACCGTGGTGCTGGATGGACGCGGCATCATTCGCCTGATTGACCAGGGGATGCCCCGCGTTGACGGCATCGTCACCCTGCTGGAGGGCTTACGGGGCGACCTGGGCCCTGTCCCCCGTGGAGAGGCTCGCCCGTGACCCAGGTGCAAGGTTCGACCGTCTACGGTCCGGTGGATTCCTGGCGTATGGGCCGCTCGCTGGGCATCGACCTGCTCTACACCTCGTCCATCTGCTCCTTTCGTTGCGTGTACTGCCAGTTGGGGCGGATCGAGACCCCCACTTCCGAGCGACGGGAGTGGGTCCCGGTGGCGCGGATCCTGGAGGACCTCGCGCAGTCGGACTGGCAAAGCGCTGACATCGTGACCTTCAGCGGCAGCGGGGAACCCACCCTGGGGGCCAATCTGGGCGAAGCGATCCGGGCCGTCAAGGCCTTTACCGGCAAACCGGTGGCCGTGCTGACCAATTCCACCAAGCTGGAAGATCCGGGCGTACGGGCAGAGCTGGCCGAGGCAGACAAGGTCTTTTGCAAACTGGACGCGGCCGACGACGCCACCTTGGCGCGCATCGATCGTCCGGTGGACGGCATCACGGTGGCAAGCATCGTGCGGGGAATCAAGGCCCTGCGCGCCGAATTCAAGGGATTTCTGGCCATCCAATCCATGTGGATGCCCGCCAACTACAAGGATTTTGAAGCCTTCGCGGGCCTCGTGCGGGAGATCCGCCCCGACGAGCTACAGCTGAACACGCCCACCCGCCCCGTCCCGCGCGGCTGGTTCCTGGCCGCTCGCGGCAACTACAGCCTGGACGACGCCCCCTACGAGGCCCTCCCGCTGCGGCACCTGAATCGCGAGGAGGCTCATCAGCTGGGAGAGGCGATGCGTCAGTTGACGGGCGTGCCGGTCACGAATGTCTACCGGGACGCGTCCACCTGACCGGAACGCAGCACCGTCCAACCACCAGCGCGGTGACCCGATCTTAACCACGGGCGCAGGTCGCAAATTCCGCTGGCTCGCTGTAAAACCGCGATGGATGGGATTCCTGCGTTTCCCATTCCTTGACATTGGTTAAGGCCGATGGCAGGATTCAGGTTAAGAACCACCGTCGGGTTGGTAAGAAAAAGACGATGAGCATCGCTTGGTTCAACCAGGCATTCTCCCCGCCGACGCCCCCCTCACGTCACGTCGTTCCGGCTTCCACGTGATACCCGCGTTGGCCCTCAGGGGCCCCGAGAGGAAACAAGAGTCATGGCCGAAAAGATTCTGCTGGTCGACGACGAAGAAATGATTGTCGAATCCATCGAATACGCCCTGCTGCAGGAAGGCTACGAAGTCGTTCGAGCCTCCAACGGTCAGGAAGCCCTCCAGCAAGTCCAGCTAACCAAGCCCAACCTGATCGTGCTCGACCTGATGCTTCCTCAGCTGAGTGGCCTGGAAGTTTGTCGCCTGCTTCGGCGCGAACACAACGACGTGCCCATCATCATGCTGACGGCCAAGGGGGAGGAAATCGACCGGGTCATCGGCCTTGAAGTGGGGGCGGATGATTACCTCATCAAGCCCTTCAGCCTGCGTGAACTCGTGGCCCGCATCAAAGCCTTGTTGCGGCGCTCCAAGAGCTCCGATGGCGACACCAAGCAAGCCAAGGTGTACCAGCACCAGGACCTCACCATCAACCTGTCTGAGCATCGTGTCACCGTGGGCGACCGAGTCGTCGAATTGTCGCCGAAGGAGTTCAAGATCCTGGCGATGCTCATGTCGACCCCGGGTCGCGTCTTCAGCCGGGAAGAACTGCTGGAACAGGTGTGGGGCCTTGACTTTTACGGCGACACCAAGACGGTCGACGTGCACATTCGCTGGCTCCGCGAGAAAATCGAGACGGATCCGTCAAGCCCGAAATACGTGCAAACGGTGCGTGGGTTCGGCTACCGACTGGGCGCCTGAACCAGCCCCACCGCTTTTCTGACTGAGATTCAAATGCCCCCGCCTCGGTGACGAGGCGGGGGCAAAACTTTACAAAAAGAGATCTCAATCACAGGCAGATCAGCTTGGCAGATCTTAACATAATGCTCTAATATTGTGCGCCTTGACGAAAGGATCGCCCCTGCAATGCAGCAACCGTGCCCCGGTAAGGCCGCCGGCATCGACAAGATCGGCCCCTACGAGATCTTGAGTGAGATCACGCACTCCTTGACAGGACGCGTCTATCTTGCTCAGGCGCCTGGCACGCAACAGCTGCTGGCCATCAAAGAGATGCTGGTGGAGACGGAGAGCGGCCTCGACGTCACGGAGCAGGTGGCACGCTTCCGGCGCGAGTCGGAAATTCACATGGCCTTGCAGCACCCTCACATCGTGCCGGCCATCGACGCGGGCGTCGAACCGGCCCGCTCAGCGGCCGGCGACCTGGCCGCCGTGCCGGAACGTCATTACCTCGTGATGGAATACCAGGCCGGTCATAGCTGGCACTCGCTGCTCGAAGACGAGACCGAGCGGCAAAACCTGACCCTGCCTCGCATTCTGGAACTCGGCTCCCAGCTCTGCAAGGCCTTGCATTACATGCACGAGCACGGGGTGGTTCACCGCGACATCAAGCCCTCCAATCTGCTCATCTCCCCCATCGGTGAACTCAAGGTGACCGACTTCGGGATGGCCCGACGCTCCTATGGCCCCGGCATCACGCAGGCCAAGATGATGCTCGGAACCCTGAATTATATGGCGCCTGAGCAGTTGCTCGACGCCTCCTCGGTCGATGGCCGCTCGGATGTGTTTGCCGCCGGTGTGATCCTGTTCAAGACCTTTACCGGACAACTGCCGTTCGCCGCGCAGAACGCCACGGAAGTGGCCCACAACCTCTTCTATGCCGAACCGCCCAGCCCGCAGGAACTCAATCCGTTGTTGCCGGCCTCACTCAGCGAAAAACTGCTGAAGGCCTTGAACAAGGATCCGGACTTCCGCTACCTGTCGGCCGAAAGCTTCGCCAAAGACCTGGACGTGGAGCTCAAAAACGCCGAACTGCACGTGTGCCAGGGGAAGCGGTACCTGGCCATGAAGGGCTACCGGGAGGCCAGCCTCTCGTTCCAGCAGGCCATCAACCTGGACAACAATCACGCCTGCGCCTGGTTCGGACTGGGCGAGAGTTACGAGCACCTCGGCGAGGAGGCTCAAGCGCTCGAATGCTATCTGCGGGTCGTGGCGCTCGACTCGGCACGCGTCGAGGCATATCAGCGACTGGGCCGTTCCTACGTGAAAAATGGGAACGCGCAAGCGGCGCTCAAGATGCTCCAGCGGGCCTGGGTGCTCAATCCCAAGGAGCGGGAAACCTGCTTCCTGCTGGGCCGCACCTACCTGGCTCTGGAGCAGTTCGCGGAGGCTCACGACCAGTTCACGCTGATGACCCAGGAGTACCCGCAATGGGCCGAGGCGCATTACGAACTGGGCCGGATCCGCTATCGTCAGCAGGACCTGCCAGGGGCCTTGGCGGCGTTCACCAAGGCCACTGCCCTCGCGCCGACCAATCCGGAGATGCTGTTCAACCTGGCTTCCCTCCATCACGAACTGGGTGACCTCGTGCAAGCCCGTTCCAACTACGAGGCGCTGGTGCAGCTGGATCCTCAACATGGCCACGCGCGTCACAATCTGGGGTGTTGCCACTATGCCCTGAACCAGCTCAAGGAATCCGAGCAGACCCTGAAAAAGCTGGTCGACGAGCATCCTGAATGGGCCCAAACCTGGTTCGTGCTGGGACACCTCTATGACCAGACCGGCCGACCGCAGCTCGCGATCGAAGCCTTCCACATGGCGGTCGAGTTCGAACCGACCAACGTGGAGGCCTTGCTGACACTCGGACAATCCTATTACCGGGCCTACCAGCCCAACGCGGCTGTCGAGATCTTCAAGACGGCGGCCAGTTTGCCCGGCCCTGCGCAAGCCACCGCCTGGTTCTACCTGGCTCAGGCCTACAAGGTCAAAGGGGCCAACACCGACGCCCTCGACGCGTTGAGTCGGTGCCTGCGCCTGCAACCCGATCGCGACATGGCCCGCGCCGCCCAGGATCTGTACAAAGCGCTCGGAGGCGGGCGGACCTATCAGTTCCCCGTCGCCAACTTGCACGACGCACGTATGGCCCGCTGACGCGGTCACATCGTATACTGTGGGTCCGTCTTTCCGGGCGGGGCCCCGGTGCAGGGTGCCCACCGGAATCGTCTCCCCTCCTGGAGGGCTGATATGGGATTTTGGGAATGGCTCATGGGAACGCCGCCCGACCAGCCGGCGGCGCCGGTGCGTCGCGTCGGAGGAGCCTCGGAGGCGCAGCGGCGCGCCAGCGTTTTCGGCCTGCTGCCGGGAGACGTGGTGAGTTACGATGAGCACGACTACATCGTAAAGAACAAGATCACCTACGAAGAGGATGGGTTCGTCTGGTACGACTACCTGCTCGTGGATGACACGCGCGACAAGGAACTCTGGCTGTCCGCGGAAGACGACGACGGCGTCAGCATCGGTATCTTTGAGGAAATTGAACTCGACACCATCCCGCCGGTACCCCGCCAGATCGAGCATCAAGGCGTCCGGTATCGCCAGACCGAACACTCCGAGGCCTCCGTTCAGATGGAACGGGAGGACCCCTCTCGGGACACGGTGGGTGGCCGGGTCGAATACTGGGATTTTGAAGGCCCGCAGGACCGCTACATGTCGGTCTTGCGCTGGGGCGGCACGCATGAAGCCTCGGTAGGTAAAGAGATCAGTGAGCACGAGCTCACCATTTATCCGCGGGAACACGCATGAGGCGCATCGGCTATGCCGGTCTGATCACGGTGATGACCTTTGCCCCGCTGGCCATCGTGTGGGCCTCCGACCGGGGCCCGGCGGCCGCCGGCAGCCCTTCGGCGGGCTACCAGCGACATTATGGCGGCTCCCGCTTCAACGCCTATTATTTCGGGGGCGGGCATGGCGGCTGGTTTAGCAACAGCTATGGCTGGGGACGCGGCGATCTCGGCTATGACCGCGATGGGGGCGCAGGGCGCTATCGTAGCGGGGGCCCCGGCGCGGGGGGCAAATGAATGAGTAACTGGCTGTCCCTTTCCGCTGAACACGGCTGGCGGGCCTACGTGTACGCCGCCTTGTTTCCACTGGACCTGTTCGGCGACGACACCGACGCCCGCCTGGCCTACCAGCACACCAAGATCACCGAACTCGTCCCGTTTCTGGGCGTGCTTTGCCCACTGCTGGTGATGCTCAGCGCAGCCACCAGCATGGGCTGGATCGCGCTGCTGGTCTTTCTCTCACTGGAAGCGTTTCTGATCGCCCTGATGACGAAGTTCCACCTGAAGCTCGCGGGCAACCAGCTCATGGAAGTCTGGCTGAATCTGTGGATCTCGATGGTCCTGATGGCCACCACACTCGGCCTCCTGGCGCTGCTGTTCGGGGGATGGAGTTCGCCCAATTTCAACTGGGACTGAGGGCGTGGATTCTCCCTTGATACAGCGTCCGGCGGCGCTTTACGTGTCCGTCGCGCTCATCGCCACCTGCGGCATCGTCTACGAATTGATCATCGGCGCGACCTCCAGCTATCTGCTGGGCGACAGCGTGTGGCAGTTTTCCATCACGATCGGGTTGTTCCTCAGCGCGCTCGGCATCGGCTCCTGGCTCTCGGCCTTCCTGCAGACCCGACTCTTCGCCACCTTCATCGCGACCGAACTGGCGATCGCCCTGATTGGCGGATTCTCGGCCCTGCTGCTGTTCGGCGGCTTTGCCAGCACGCCGGAGCTGTACCCGGTGTTGCAGTATGCGCTCACGCTGGTGATCGGCACCCTGGTGGGCCTCGAGATTCCCCTGCTGATGCGCCTGCTGGAACACCGGCAGACCCTCCGCTACAACGCCGCCTACGTGCTGAGTCTGGATTACATGGGCGGACTGATCGGCTCGCTCGCCTTTCCGCTCCTGCTGCTGCCCCAACTGGGCTTGCTCAAATCCGCCTTGCTGACGGGCCTGTTGAATGCGCTGGTGGTGGTGCTGGGGCTGGTCGCATACGCACAGCCCTTCCTGCGCGGGCGCCGGCGCCTGGCTGGCGCCACCGTGCTTTTGATCGGCAGTCTGGCCTATGCCTTCGTGCAAGCGCCTCAGGCCGAGCGAATCCTCGAACAGGCCATGTACCGGGACGACATCGTGTATAGCGAGCAGACCAGCTACCAGCGCCTGACCTTGACCCGCGAGGCGCAGGACCTGCGCTTGTTCATCAATGGCAATCTCCAGTATTCATCGCTGGACGAATACCGCTATCACGAAGCCCTGGTTCATATCCCGATCAGCCGGCTCGGGCGCCCGCCCAGGGACGTGCTGGTGCTGGGTGGGGGCGATGGCCTGGCCGCGAGGGAGCTGTTTCGTCATCCGGAGGTCCGCCGGGTCGACCTGGTGGACCTCGACCCGGCCATGCCGCGGCTGCATCGCAGCCATCCCGACCTGCTGCGCCTGAACGAGCGCAGTCTGACAAACGAACGCCTGAAGGTCCACAGCGAGGATGCGCTCCGCTTTCTGCTGCGCGAGCGCAGCCACTACGACATGGTGGTGGTGGACCTGCCCGACCCCAATTCGGAGACCCTGGTCAAACTCTACACCCGCGAGTTCTATGCGCTGATTGCGCGACACCTGAGACCAAACGGGGCAATGGTGGTGCAGGCCAGTTCCCCGTATTTCGCGCGCGAAGCCTTCTGGTGCATTCACAAGACGCTGCAAGCCGCCGACCTGGTCACCGAGCCGTATCATCTGGACGTGCCGAGTTTTGGCGATTGGGGCTTCGTGATCGCCAGCCCGCGCCACCTACCAGGGCAATCCTGGCGCATTCCCAGCACCACCCGCTGGCTCACGCCCGCTCTGGCTCCGACCCTGTTCCGCTTCGCCAAGGACGACGACGGCAGCTTGAGCGATCGCCTTGAAGCGAACACCACCTTCAAACCGGTGCTGCTGGGATACTACCAGCGTGGTTGGGGACACGAACGCTGATCCGGCCCGGCCGCTTGGCCGTCGCGACGGTCAAACGAGCCCCCTGCATCGCCTGCCCCGGCTCCCAAGCGCTGCTTTCAGGGGGCAAACTGGAAGGTGATCGACAGGTCCGGATCGACCTCCACCACGTGGCCCTTGCCCGCGTGCTGGACCACCACCGCCCCCGAGGGCAAACGCCAGGCGGCAATGGGGGTCAACAAATTCAGGCCAAAGCGTCCCACCCGGGGGAAGTAAGCCGGCTGACCGCCGTACTGCCAGACGATCTGACCTTCCGGCGACACTTCGATCACCCGATGATTCTGCGTGTCCGCGATCAGCGTGTTGCCTCCGGGCAGCCGCGTGGCGTGCTCGGGGTGGAAGAGGCAGTTGGCCGCATCCCCCCCACGGCCCAGTTCCCCGTAACTCCAGACGATGCGACCGTCCGGCGACGCCTCGTAGACCATATGAGCCCCCCAATCGACCACCAGCAAGTGACCATTGGGAATCCGCGTGGCGTAGGTCGGGGCCTGCAGACGATGCTGATGTCCCTCATAGCGCCAGAGGACTTCCCCCGCGGCCGATACCTCGATCACCCGCCGGTTGGATTGGTCGGCGATCAAGGTATTGCCATTGGTCAGGCGTTCGGCGCTGCGGGGGTTCGAGAGTTGTTTGGCACCGGCCCCAAGACGACCGAACTCGCCGAACTCCCAGGCGATCGCCCCATCCGGTGTCAGCTCGACCACCCGATGATGCCCCGTATCCGTCACCAGCACGTGGCCGTTTTTCAAGCGTTTGACGTGGTGTGGTCGATCGAGCGTGGCCCGGTCGCGGCCCGCTGCGCCCAGCCCGGTGTGTTGCCAGACCAGTTGCTTGGTGCGGTCGACCTCCCAGATGCGATGTTGCAGGCGATCAGCCTGCAGGAAGGTTTGCGGCAGATTGGGAGGCAACTCAGTTTCACTCAGCACGTGCACCACCGCGGCGGCAGGGGCCGGCACCGACTCGACAGTCGGACGTGCGGGGCCCGCCTTCGTGGTGACGGCAGGCGGCAGCAAATGGTATTCCCACACCACCGCCAGGTCCGCATCCACCTCACACACGCCCTGCCGCCCCGCGATCACCGTGTTCCCGTTACCGCGGCGGCGGGCCAGAATGGGGTCACGCACCCCTTGCCCATTTCGCACGTCGGCCGCCCGGTAGGTCCACACGACGGTGCCCAGGGAATCAATCTCGATCACGCGCTGGTTGCCGGCATCCACCACGAGCGTGTTGCCCGAAGCCAGCCGCAAGGCCGAGGAGGGTTCGTTCAGTTGGTTAGGGCCATTGCCCTGGCCCGACCCGAGCCGGTTGCCGGCATTGCCATACTGCCAGGTGACCCCCTTGCCCGTTTCCAGCTCGATCACCCGATGATTGCCCGTGTCGGTCACCAGCAGGCGCCCGTTGCCCAGCACGCAGACGTAATTCGGTTTGAACAGACCGTCACCGCCACAGCCCATCTCGCCATAGGTCCAGGCCG